>NZ_JBHVVI010000007.1:109792-151748 GCF_042883685.1 Kitasatospora sp. NPDC058190 | reverse complement strand
CCCCGGCCTGATCACCCCACGTGGGGGGGGGGCCCCCGCCCGCGGGGGGGGGGGGGGGGCCCGCCCGCCCGGGGGGGGGGGGGCCCCCACGTTCCGGGCCCGCGGGGCCGGGGGCGCATCCGGGGTGAGCGCCTGCCGGGCCGGCCGGGGCCGGGGCCGGGTGGACGGCGGGCACGGGGGAGCCGACCGGCCACCCGGGGTCTTCGGGTGGTTGTGCGTCCTGCGGGTGGTGCGGGTGGTTCAGTCCGGGTGGGCGACGAGCCCGGGGGGAGTCGCTCGCCGCCCACCCGGAGTTCTGGGGGTCATCTCCGGGCCGACTGGTCGTCCGCGGAGGGGACGGTTCTGCTCGGACGGATGTCCGGCGGGGTGGGTGCGGCCGGTGGGGTCGGGACGGTCACGCCGCCCTTGCCGGGTTTGGCGCCGCTACCGCCGCTGTCCTGACCGTTGGTGCCGCCGCCGCTGGCGTTCTGGCCGCCGTTGGCGTTGGCCTTGCCGGGGTCCGCGCCGTTCCTGCCGTCGGTCCCGGAGCCGTTGCCGTTGCCCGTACCGGGGTCGGTACGGCCGGGGGTGCTCGGCTGTCCGGTGGCGCCCTGGTGGTCGCCGCCCGGCTGGCCGAGGTTCCCGTCGCAGTAGTCCGTCACGTGGTCCGCCCCGCCGGCCGCCGCGATCAGCTGGGCGAAGAGCGGGTCGGCGGCCAGCTGGTGCGGGCGCTCGCCCTTGCCCGTGCGGTCCGCGAAGCCCTGGCAGAGCGGGACCATCGCGGGCGGCAGGACGGGTCGGGCGCCGTGTCCGTCGGCCGTGGGGGTGCCGGGCGCGGCGGTGCCGGAGGGGACGGCCGCCTGCGGCCCGCCGGAGGCGCCGACGGACGGCCGGGCGGACCCGGACGGGGTCGAGGAGGCGGAGCCCGTGCCGGCAGCGGACGCGCCCGACGAGGTGCCGGTCGAGCCGCTCGGGACGCCCACCGTGTGCTCCGGCTCGGACGGGCCGCCGCTCAGGGGGGACGGCAGGTTGCCGGTGCCGGCGGCGACCGCGACCCCGCACAGCGCGGTGGCTCCGAGCACGGCGGCAGCGGCCTTCGTGCTGAAGGCCCTGGCCAGCGCGGCGGTTGCCATCGATCGTCTCCGGACGGGTGTCACTACGGGGTCGGGCGTGAGACTCGCCTCCCGGAACGCGGCCAGTGCGGCCTCCTCCCCGGCCAGTTCCGCCGCCGTCGCCGGGGCGGCGGCCGCGGCCAGCACCCGGGCGACGTGCCCGGGACCGTCCGGTCCGGTGAGCGAGGCGTCCTGCCCGGCCGACGGGCCGCCCACGGCACCGCCGAGCAGGTGCTCGGCGGTATCACGGTCGATCCGACGGGATCGGTTGGTGCTCATCTCATGTCCTTCAGCGTCGCGGCCCGGCGTTCTGTCACACCCTGCGGAGAACTTTTTTTCGTGGATCTCTTCGCGGGTTCCTTCGCGGACTCCCCCGCGGACTCCTTCACCGGGCCCGACGGCTGCTTTCCGGCCCCCGGTTCGACCCGGCGGGCGGCCGGGATGCCGGCCCCGGAGGCGAACGGCTGCTCCAGCAGCTTGGCCAGCCGTCGCAGCCCCCGGTGGGCGGCCATCCGGACGCTGCCGGCCCGCTTGCCGAGCACCTGGGCGGCGCTCTCGGCGTCCAGCTCCATGACCACTCTCAGCAGCACCGCCTCGGCCTGGTCGCGCGGCAGCCGGGAGATCAGCGCCAGCGCGTCGGCGGTGCCGACGGCGGTCAGCGCGGCGCCCGCGGTGTCGTCCCCGGCCGCGAGCTCCACCAGGTACTCGAAGGGCAGGTCCGCGACCGGGCGGCGGCGCCGGGCGCGCAGGTGGTCCATGGCGCGGTTGCGGGCGATGGTGGCGGCCCAGCCGCGGAAGCCGTCCCCGTCGCCGGAGAAGCCGCGCAGGTCGCGGGCGATCTGCAGCCAGGCCTCGGAGGCGATGTCCTCGGCGTCCTGCATGTCCTCGGGCCGTCCGCCGACCAGCACCCGCAGGTAGCGCAGCAGGCCCGGCTGGACGGTCCGGAACAGCAGCCGGAACGCCTCCTCGTCCCCGTCCTGGGCGGCGCGGACCGCCTCGGTCAGGTCGGGGGGAGCGGGGGCCGGGCCCCGCGGTGGGCCGGCGGGAGGGACTGGTCCGGACCGGCCGAGGGGGCTGCCGGTGCCCGCTCCGGGGCGTTCTGCACTCTGCACCCGCCACATCATGCGCCATCCGGGCGAACGGGTCGGCGCCGGACCTTCAGCCCGCCGGACGGCACCCGCCGGGCGCCGCTCGCCCCGGACGACGCCGTCGCCGCCGTCCGCCCCTGGACGCGCTGGGCCGCGAGCCGTGCGTCACCCCTTGGGAACGTGCAGGTCGGAGGGTGTGTCACGGGGCGCACCGTGACAACTGTCATGCGGATCAGGCAACGGACGGCACTGCTCTGACGGGGGGCCGGCCGGAAAGACTGGAGGCACGACGCGGGCCGGAGCCCGCGGCCACCAGTCGGGGAGGAACCCACCATGAGCAGCCAGACCGTCAGCGCCGCCGGCACCACCGCCCCCGCCGCCTCTGCGGTCCAGGGCGCCGCGCACGCCAAGGCGCCGAACCCGCTGGTCTCCGGGCTCCGCCCGCTCGCCCTCGACGTGGTCGCCCCGCTGGCCGGCTACTACGTGCTGCACTCGGTCTGCGGGCTGAGCGAGTTCGCCGCGCTGGCCTGGAGCAGCGCCTTCCCGGCCGGCCGGACCGTCCTCGGGCTGCTGAGCGAGCGCAAGCTCAACCTGTGGGCCACTCTGATGCTGGTGGTCAACCTGGCGGGACTGGCGCTCACCTTCGTCACGGGCGACGCCCGCATGATGATCGCCAAGGACGGCGGGCTGAGCGGCACCGTGGCGCTGGCGATCCTGGTCTCGGCGCTGGTCGGCCGGCCGGTGATGACCCCGATGCTGATGCCGTTCGTCACCAAGGGGAACCGGGAGCGCGCCGGCGCCTGGCAGCGGCTGGTCGAGGGCCGGGCGGCCGCCTCGCGGGCGTTCCGCCGCCACGAGCGGGTGTTCGCCGGGATCTGGGGCACCGCGCTGCTGGCCGAGTGCGTGGCCCGGGTGGTCGGTGCCTTCACCCTGCCGGTCTCGACCATGGCCTGGCTGTCCACCGTGTTCCTGATCGGCGCGATCGTGGGCGGTTCGATGCTCGGTCAGATCGCGGTCGAGCCGATCGAGAAGCTGGTCGGCGCCGAGGCCGAGCACCCGACCGCCGCCTGAGCCGTCTGCCGCCCGAGCCGCCCGAGACGCCCGATCGACCGGGCATCGACAACCGCCTGAACTGCCGGTTCCGACGATTCGAACAGTCAGGAACCATCGGAATCCCCCGGGAGTCCTTATAACGAGGGGGTAACGGGACCCCCGAAACGACGAACCGGGGAGCCCACCATGCGGACGAACGCGCTGACCACCACCGAGGACCGAACCCTCGTCTGGGACGGTTGCCTGAACGTCCGCGACCTGGGCGGCCTGCCCACCGCCTCCGGTCGACCGACCGCCCGCGGGGCGATGGTCCGGGCGGACAACCTGGACCGCCTCACCCGCGAGGGCTGGGACGCCCTCCTCGACCACGGCGTCCGCACCGTGGTCGACCTGCGTGACGCCGAGGAGTACCAGCCGCTCCTCCCGCTCCCCGAGGACGTCGAGCTGATCCGCGTCCCGCTGGACGAACTGGCCGGCTCCGCCTGGTGGGACACCTACGGCCGACTGGACGGCACCCCGCTGGCCCTGCGCCCCTACCTGGACCACTGCCCGCACGCCGCCGTCGCGCTGATCGCCGCGATCGCGGGCGCCCGCCCCGGCGGCCTGGTGGTGCACTGCGGCGCCGGCCGTGACCGCACCGGCCTGGCCGCCCTGCTGCTGCTCGCCCTGGCCGGGGTCGACCGGGCCGCGATCGCCGCGGACTACCTGCTGAGCGGCCCCAACGTCCGCCCGCTCTACGGGATGCTCGGCCTGCCGGACCCGTACCAGCGGATCGACGCGGTGCTGGTCGAGGCCGGGACCACCGCCGAGGCCGTCCTGGAGTCCACGCTCGACGAGCTCGACCCGGCGGGCTACCTGCTCGCGGCGGGGGCCACGCCGGCCCAGATCGCCGCCGTCCGGGACCGGCTGCTGCCCGCCGCCTGAGGCCTGGCCGAGGACCTCACGGGACCCGGCCCGGAGCACGACCCGGAGCACGGCCCGGGCCGCGGGAACACTACTCGCGGGTAGCGTCAACCGATGGTTGACGATCATGGATCGACAACCTATGGTTGACGCATGGAGAATCCCGTTGTTCCCAACACCACTCCGCTGCGCCTCGACGACCTGATCGCCGCGATCAAGAAGGTCCACGTCGACGCGCTCGACCAGCTCTCCGACGCGGTCATCGCCGCCGACCACCTCGGCGACCTCGCCGACCACCTGATCGGCCACTTCGTGGACCAGGCCCGCCGCTCCGGCGCCTCCTGGACCGACATCGGCCGCAGCATGGGCGTCAGCAAGCAGGCCGCCCAGAAGCGCTTCGTCCCCAAGGGCCCGGGCACCCCGAACGACCTCGACCCCAGCCAGGGCTTCTCGCGGTTCACGTCCCGGGCCCGCAAGGTCATGGTGGCCTCGCAGGAGGAGGCCCGGCAGGCGGGCAACGCCGAGATCACCGCCGAGCACATCCTGCTCGGCCTGCTCACCCAGCCCGAGGGCATCGGGCTCAAGGCGCTCGCCGCCCAGGGCGTCACCCCGGAGGCCGTCCGGGCGGCGGCCACCGCCGTCCTGCCGCCCGCCGTCGAGCAGGCGGTGCCCGCGCTGATCCCGTACGACGCCCAGGGCAAGAAGGTGGTGGAGCTGACCTTCCGCGAGGCGCTCAAGCTCGGACACAACTACGTCGGCACCGAGCACATCCTGCTCGCTCTGCTGGAGTGGGAGAACGGGCAGGGCGTGCTCGCCGGGCTGAAGGTGGACAAGTCCGAGGCGGAGACCTTCACCTCGGAGGCCGTCGCCGCCGTCATCGCCGCCCGCGACGCGGAGGCCGAGCAGCAGCGGTGAGGAACCGGCGCCCTGCCCCGGACGGAACTCCCCTCCGGGGCAGGGCACTTCCGTGCGCTTCCGGCCGAACCCGCGCTAGAACCCGGAGATGTGGGTGGTGACGATCCGGACCCGACCGTCGACGGCCGCCTCCAGCGCCGCCCGCAGTCGGGCCGAACGGGCCGGGCCGAGCAGTTCCAGGGCCTCCTCGACGGGGGCCCAGCGGTAGGTGTCCAGCTCGCCGGCCGGGACGGTCACGGGGGTGCCGTCCGGGACGGTGCCGAAGTCGAACATGAAGTGCTCGGCCGGGTGGTCCAGTTCGCCCGAGGGGTGGGTCCAGGAGACGGCCAGCAGCTCGCCGGTCTCCCGCACGATGCCGGTCTCCTCCTCCAACTCCCGCGCGGCGCACTCGACCGGGCCCTCGCCCAGGTCGATCGTCCCGCCCGGGAACTGCCAGTGCTCGCGGTACCCCGCCTTCACGATCAGGATCCGGCCGGACTCGTCGCGCAGCAGGCAGCCCGCCGCCGCGTAGATCCGGGGCAGCGAGGCCAACCATTCCTCGCGGGACCTCAAGGGCTCGGCCGTCACTGTGCTCCTCCTCGGGCAGGGTGGGTGCGGTCGCCCCCACTCTGCCATCGGACGATCCGACCCGGATCCGCCCCGGACCGATGAGTCCGCGCCCTCCCGAGGGTCCAACCGGTATGAGGACCACACCGGACGAAGCCGTACTGACCTGCGACCTGGGCGCGCTGACCGCCCCGGACCTGGCCGTCGTCGACGCCCTCGCCCGGCTGCGGCTGGCCGCCGCCCGGCACGGGGTCGGCCTGGTGCTGCTGAACGCGGGCGGCCCCCTGCGGGAGCTGCTCGCGTTCAGCGGGCTCTCGGCGCTGCTGCCGGGAGCGGCGGATCCGCTGGACCTCGCGGAACTCGTGGAGCCGGCGTGGCTACTCGGCGTCCAGCCGGGGCGGGAGGCCGAAGAGCGGGAAGAGCACGTCGGTGTCCAGGAAGTTGGTGAAGCCGGTGATCCGACCCTCTGACACCTCCAGGACGATCAGCGCCCACGGCTCGTGCCCGCCCGCCGGGCTCGGCCGGTACTGGGCGAAGGCCGGGCCGCCGTTGGCCGTCACCGGCAGCAGCCGGGAGCCCCGGCAGCCGTGCCCCGGGCCCAGCATCCAGGCCCGGATCTCGTCCTGCCCCTGCAACCACATCGCGAACGGCGGCATGTTGAGCGTGACGTCCTCGTGCAGCAGCGCGGCCAGGCCCTCCATGTCGTACGCCTCGAAGGCGCGGACGTAGCGGTCCAGCAGCGCGCGGTGGTCCGCGTCCAGTGCCGGGGCCGGGCGAACGGCCGAGGCGTCCGCGGCGAGCACCGCGCGGGCCCGCTGCAGTGCGCTGTTGACCGAGGCCACCGTGACGCCGAGCAGTTCGGCCACCTCGGCGGCCTTCCAGCCGAGCACCTCGCGCAGGATCAGCACCGCCCGCTGCCGGGGCGCGAGGCGCTGCAGCACGGCGACGAAGGCCAGCTTCACCGACTCGCGCTGGGCGGCCACCTCGGCCGGGTCCCCCGTCTCGGGGAGCACCCGGCCGTCCGGCGCGGGGCCGATCCAGGTCACCTCGGGCAGCTGGGTGCCGTTCGCGGTGGCCACCGTCACCGGCCCGGCCAGGTCCATCGGGCGGGCCCGGGCGCTCCGGCCGTTCAACGCGTCCAGGCAGACGTTGGTGGCTATTCGGTACAGCCAGGAGCGCAGCGCGGCCCGACCCTCGAAGCCCTTGTGCCCGCGCCAGGCCCGGACCATGGTCTCCTGCACCGCGTCCTCGGCCTCGAAGACCGAGCCGAGCATGCGGTAGCAGTAGCCCGTCAACTCCGTGCGGTACCGCTCCAGCTGGAGCTCGACCGGCTCCTCCGTGATCACCTCGGCCATGGCCGCCCCCGTCGTCCTGCCGTGTTCTGATGCGCCGACAGGAACCTAGCGCACGGCACTGACAGTCGGCTCACTGCTTGCCGTACGCCTGACCGGAGCCGAAGCCGGTGGTCAGCAGCTTCCACTGGGTGGGGGCCTCCTGGCCGTCGATGCCGGTCGGGTTGAGGCTGACCACCACGGTGCGGGAGAGGTCGCGGGTGGCGAAGACCGCGCTGGTGTAGCCGGGGCGGGAGCCGGTCTTGCCCCAGACCTCGGTGCCGTTGGGCAGGACGGCGCGCAGCAGGCCGCCCTTGCTGAAGCAGGCGTGGCCCGCGGTCGGGCCGATGTCGCAGTTCTTGTTGTGGTGGTTCGGCAGGTCCGGGACGTCGAACAGCTCGGCCTGCTGGGCGGGCGGCAGCAGCCGGCCGCGGAAGAGGGCGCCGAAGAAGTGCTCCAGGTCGGCGGCGGAGGAGATCATGCCGCCCTCGGCCCACGGGTACGGGCTCTGCTCGGTGACGTCCACCCGGTCCGTGCCGCCGTCGGCGGCCTCGACGTCCACGTAGCCGGTGGCGTGCGGGCCGCGGATGCCGAGGTCGTCGGCGTCCGGGACGTAGGTGGTGTGCAGGCCGAGCGGGCGGGTGATCCGCTGCCACACCTGGTTCGCGTAGCTGTCGCCGGTGACCTTCTCGATCACCATGCCGGCGATGAAGTAGTTGTTGCCGTTGTACTGCTGGGCGGTGCCGGGCGGGAAGCTCATCGGCTGGGTGAGCATGTCGGCCACCACCTGCTCGGGGGTGAACCCGTCCGCCTTGTGCGCGGCGAACCACCCCGTGCTGCCGTCCCCGGAGGTCATGCCGCCGCCCCCGGGCAGGCCGCTGGTGTGGTCGAGCAACTGCCCGACGGTGACCGGCGGGTAGTCGGCCGGGAGCAGACCGGGCAGGTACTGCTGAACGGTGCCGTTCAGGTCGACCTTGCCCTCGGCGACGAGCTGGAGCATCACCGTCGCGGTGAACACCTTGGTGATGCTGCCGATCCGGAACCTCGCGTCGGCCGGGACGTCGTCCCCGGAGGTGCCGCGCCAGCGGGCGTCCGGGCCCGCGGTGCGCACCAGGGCGCCGGTGATGTCGCCGGGGAGGGCGTGGACGGCCGCGTCGAGGGCGTCCCGGTCGAGCGGGCCGGGTCGGGACGTCGCGGTGGCGGTGGCAGTGGCGGCGGCCGCCGGGGTGTCGGCGGCCAGGGCGGGGGACGCGGCGCCGACCGTGACGGCGGCGAGCAGCGCGCCGGCCGCCGCGAGGGTGGTCCAACGACGGCTGGGCGTGGGGGCGTTCATGCGGGGACTCTCCAACGGCGATGCGCCCGGAGGGGGCTGCGGATCGGACGGGACCGAGTCTTCGGGAGAGCGGCCGCTCGGGACATCGGGGAACGCCCGGAGGAGCCCCGGAGACGCCCCGGACAACGCCCCTGATCACGCGTCAGGGGCGGATGCCCGGATCGCGGCATCCGCCCCCGCGGGGCCGTCGGGCGGCGTCGGGCGCCGCCGGTCAGTGGGCGGAGTGCTTCTCCGCGCCGCGGTGCCGGTGCCCCTTGAGCTCCGCGTGCATCGACGGTGCGGCGTGCAGCACCGAGGTCGCCGCGTCGCGCCCGCCGTGGCGGAAGGCGTCGCCGGAGAGGTACCCGGCGCCGTAGGAGGACATGGCCGCGATACGCGGCTTCGGTCCGAGGCTGTTGGGCGTGCTCGCCATGCCCCGGCGTTCCAGCAGGTCCTGGGTGCCCTGACGGAGCTTGGCGGTGCTGCCCGGGGTTCTCTTGGTCATCGTCGGCCTCCCTTCGGTGGCCACGGCCGGACGGATGCCGAGCCGGAGGGCCACACGGGCGTTATGTCCGGATTTTATCCGGGTTGCGGGCCGGTGCCACCGGGACGGCCCCCGCCCCGGTCAGCCCATGACCTCGTGGACGAAGCACCAACGCCAGTCCTCCCCCGGCTCGTAGGAGCGGATCACCGGGTGGGAGGTGTCGTGGAAGTGCGCGGTGGCGTGCCGCTGCGGCGAGAAGTCGCAGCAGCCGATGTGGCCGCAGTCCAGGCAGACCCGCAGGTGCACCCAGTCCCGGCGCCCCTGGGCCAGGCAGTCGGCGCAGCCGTCGGCGGGCGGGAGGGGCTCGATGTCCCGGGGGGCCATGGCGAGGTCTTCGCAGGCACTCATGGTCGAAGGCTATGACGGCCCGGGCCGGGTCGCCTCAGGAGACGCCCGGGGTCCCGGGGGCGGGGGCGGCGCCCGGCGCCGCATCGGCAGCTGTACCGGGTCTTGCGTCGACGGCCGTCCAACTGGCCAGCAGGGCCAGCTTCTGGGCGGTGGGCGAGTCCGCCGGGGCGGTGTAGACGACCAGGACCTGGTCCGGCGAGGCGTTGACGTCCAGGGTCTCGTAGCCGAAGTCGAGTTCGCCGACCAGCGGGTGCCGCAACAGCTTGCTGCCGCTGCTCTTGTCCCGGACCAGATGGTCCGCCCAGAGCCGGCGGAACTCCTCGCTGCGCAGCGACAGTTCGCCGACCAGGGCGGTCAGGGCCGGGTCATCGGGGTGCAGTCCGGCGTCCCGGCGCAGAAAGGCGACGGTCTCCGAGGCGACGGCGTCCCACTGACGGTAGTGGTCGCGGGCGGCCGGGTCGAGGAAGACGTGCCGGGCCTGGTTGGGCACGGCGTTCGGGTTGACCTCCGAGCGCGGCCTGACGTCCGGGCGGGCCGAGAAGCCGCTCACCGCGTCGCCCAGCGCGTTCCAGGCCAGGACGTCCATCCGGCGGCCCAGGAGGAAGGCCGGCACCCCGGTCATCAGGTCCAGCAGCAGCCGCGTCCCCGGGCGGACCTGCTGGGCGCCCCGCACCCGGGCGGCCGAGGCCTTCGGCGGGCGGGTCAGCGAACGCAGGTGCGCCGCCTCCGTCTCGTCCAGCCGCAGCACCCGAGCCACCGAGTCCAGCACCGCGTCCGAGGCGCTGCCGCCACGGCCCTGCTCCAGCCGGACGTAGTAGTCCACGCTGACCCCCGCGAGCTGCGCCACCTCCTCCCGGCGCAGGCCCTGCACCCGGCGGCGGCCGTGCGAGGGCAGGCCCACCTCCTCCGGCTGGATCCGGGCCCGGCGCGAGCGGAGGAAGTCCCCCAGGGTGTTCTCCATGACAGGCAGCGTAACCGCGGGAGTGCGGCGCGAGGGTGGTACTGCCTTTCCCAGGAAGGGAGTTCCCGGGCCGGGCTGTCCCAGGAGGGGCACGGCCCTGGGTGGGCGCGGACGCCGGGCACAGAGTGGTCGTCGTCAGCCCGATCCTCCCGAGGAGTCCTCGATGAGCTACCCCGCCCTCGCCACCCGCACCGCCGTCGTCACCGGAGCCGCCAGCGGCATGGGCGCCGCCACCGCCCGGCTGCTCGCCGCCGACGGCGCCCGGGTCGCGCTGCTCGCCCGCCGCACCGACCGGATCGAGGCGCTCGCCGCCGAGATCGCCGCCGCCGGCGGGCAGGCCCTCGCCGTCACCGCCGACATCACCGACCAGGCCTCGGTCGACGCCGCCGCCAAGGCCGTCCACGACGCGTACGGCCGGGTCGACCTGGTGGTCAACAACGCCGGGGTGATGCTGCCCAACCCGCTCGCCGACGGCCGGATCGACGAGTGGACCCGCATGGTCGACACCAACCTCACCGGCGCGCTGCGGATCGTCCGCGCCTTCACCGAGGACCTCACCGCGGCCGCCGCCGACGGCCGCACCGCCGACCTGGTCAACGTCTCCTCGATCGCCTCGCACGTCGTCTTCCCCGACTACGCCGTGTACGGCGCCACCAAGGCCGCGCTCACCCAGCTGTCCGCCGCCCTGCGCAGCGAACTCGGCCCGCGCGACGTCCGGGTCAGCGCGATCGAGCCCGGCCTGACCGACACCGAGCTCGGCGGGCACATCGACAACCCGGCGCTGCGGGAACAGCTCGGCGTCATGTTCGCCGCGATCCCGGCGCTCGGCGCGGAGGACATCGCCGACCTGATCGCCTACACCGTCAGCCGGCCTCGGCACGTCAACCTGCGCCACCAGGTGGTGCTGCCGACCCGGCAGGCGTAGGCGGCCGCGCGGGATCCCCGCCCCGGGGTCGCGGGTGGCATGGGAGCATGCCACCCGTGGCGATCGTGACGGGGAGAACGAACGGCGACACCGGCGGGGGCGGCGGTGCCTCCTCCACCGGGCGGACGGATACCGGCGGGGGCATACCTCGGCAGTCCGGAACGCGGGAGCCCGGACCCCGGGAGCCCGGGGCCGGGCAGCCCGGAGACAGCCGGTCCGTGGCCCGGCCGCCCCGGATGCGGCCGCTCACCGACACCGGCCGGATCCGGCAGCCCGTCGCCCTGCTCCGGCTGCTCACCGGCCTGCTCGCGATCGCGGTCACCCTGCTGCTCGCCGACTACGCCCGCGCCACCACCGGGGGCTTCGCCGCCGACGTCGCCGAAGCCGCCGCACTGGTGCCGCGCCCCCTGGCCGGCCTCGCCGGCGGGCTCACCACCGCCGCCGTCCTGCTGCTGCCGGTCGGACTCGCCGTCCGCCGGCTGCTCGGCCCGGACCGGCGGCGCGCCCTCCAACAGGTCTCCGACGGGCTGCTCGCCGCCGTCCTCGCGTACGGCGCCACCCTCGCCCTCGACCTGTGGGCCGACGACCTCGCCCCGACCTCACTGGTCGCCGCGCTCACCCAGCGGCTGCCCGCCGACGTACTCGCGCACACCGAACCCGTCTACGGCTACCTCGCCCCCGTCCTCGCCTTCATGACCGCCTCCGGCAGCCGCGAACGGCGCCTGCCCTGGGCCGTCCTCGCCCTCTCCGGCCTCGCCGGACTGGCCGGCGGCTACGCCACCCCCACCGCACTGCTGCTCGGCCTGCTCATCGGCTGGACCGGCGCCCACCTCACCCTGTACGCCGTCGGCACCCCGGACCCCCGGCCCCGGCCCGGCGAGGTGCTGCGGGCCCTGCGGGACAGCGGGCAGCGGCCGGTCGAGGCCCTCCCCGGCGGGCCGGACCGCTACCGGATCCGGCAGGCCGAAGGGTGGCCCGAACTCGACGTCCAGCTGCTCGACCGGCAGGCCGTCACCGCCGCCGCCGTCCGGCGCGCCTGGCGCCGACTGCGGCTGCGCACCGCCCCGCACCCCCGCGCACTGCGCTCCCCGCGCACCGGGCTGGAGCACGAGGCCCTGGTCACCTACGCGGCCCTCGCCGCCGGCGTCCGCACCCGCCGCATCGCCGCCACGGCCGGCCTCGGCCACGACACCGCCCTCATCGCGTACGAGCACCTGGCCGGCCGCACCCTGGACCAGCTCGCCGACGAGGAGATCACCGACGGCCTCCTCGCCGACACCTGGCGCCAACTCGCCCTCCTCCAGCGCCGCGAGATCGCCCACCGCGCCCTGGTCCCCACCTCCGTGCTGATCGACGACACCGGCGCCGTCCACCTGGTCGACTTCGCCGACGGCGACATCGCGGCCAGCGAACTCGTGCTCCGCTGCGACATCGCCCAGCTCCTCACCACCCTCGCCCTGCGCACCGGCGCCGCCCGCTCCGTCCACACCGCCACCACCGTCCTCGGCCCCGACCCGGTCGCCGCCGCCCTCCCCCTCCTCCAGCCCATCGCCCTCGCCCGCACCACCCGCCAGGCCCTCAAGCACCACGCGAAGCCGAAGGCCGGCGCCGCACAGGGCAACGGGCCGAGCACGCACCCGGTCGCCGTGGAGCCGGAGGAAGGGCCGAACAGGGGCGCGGCCGCTGTGAAGCCGGAACGGCGGGGCGAAGAGCCGGACACGGCCTCGGCCACCGCCGCGGCCGAGGCCGAGGCCGGGGGGCGTGCCGGTCTGCGACCTGCGAGCCGGCCGGGCGCCGGAGTCGGCGCAGCAGGCTCCGAGCCGCAGCCGGGTCACGGCAGCGGCGAACACGCCCCCGTGCCGGCGCCCCGCGCCGCGGCGCCGGTGACCGCGTCCGGCAACGGATCCGCCACGGCCGCCGACGGGCAGCCCCAGGGCCCCCGCAGCGCCGAGGGCGCGTCCGAGGGACTGTTGGAGGAGATCCGGGCGGAGGTGGTGCGGGGGCGGCCGGAGGTGGCCGGGCGGCCGGTGCGGTTGGAGCGGTTGCGGCCGCGGACCCTGCTCGCCGTGGTGGGCGGGGTGGTGGCCGGGTGGCTGCTGATCCCGCAGTTCTTCGCGGCGGAGGACAATCCGGTCGCGGCATTGGCGGACGCCGATCCGTGGTGGCTGGTGTTGGCGCTGGTGGCGGCGGGGTTGAGCCACGTGGCGGCGGCGATGGGATTCGTCGGGTTCGTGCCGGAGAGGCTGGACTTCCGCAACGCGGTGCTGGCGCAGTTGGCCGGGGCCTTCGTGAAGCTGGTGTCGCCCGGGGGTGTCGGCGGGATCGCCCTGAACACCCGGCTGTTGCAGCAGGCGAACATCCCGACCGCGCAGGCGCTGTCCAGCGTCGGGGTGGGGCAGTTGATCGGGCTGGTGCTGCACCTGTTGCAGCTGGGGGCCTTCGTCTACCTGCTGGACCTGCAGCCCGGCGGTTCGGAGCTGGACGCGCTGCCCGCGGTGGTGGGCGGGCTGGCGGTGGCGGCGATGCTGCTGGCGCTGGTGTGGGCGATCCCGTCGGCCCGGCGGTGGCTGGCGGCGCGGCTGCGGCCGTTGACGGCCGAGGTGCTGCCGCGGCTGCTGGATCTGCTGCGCAATCCGGGGCGGCTGGCGGTGGGGGTGGCCGGGCAACTGCTGGTGTCGATCTGCCTGATCGCCTGTCTGTACTGCTGCGTGCGGGCGATCGGCCGGGAACCGTCCTTCGCCTCGGTGGCGGTGGTGTTCCTGGTGGGCAATGCGGCGGGCAATGCCGCGCCGACCCCGGGCGGGGCCGGTGCGGTGGACACGGCGCTGACGCTTGGGCTGCAGCAGACCGCGTCGATGGAGAAGGGCGGGGCGCTGGCGGCGGTGGCGCTGTTCCGGCTGCTGACGCTGATCCTGCCGGTGCTGCCGGGTTGGGCGGCGATGACCTGGCTGCAGCGCCGCAAGGCGCTGTAGGACGGCGGGTCCTACTCCCGGTAGTCGTCCTCGTCGAGCTGGACCACCCGGCTCTGTTCGGCGGCGTCCGCGACGTCGGTGGCCGGGTCCGCACCGAGGGCCCGGCGTTCGGCGACCTCGTCGTACTCGCCGCCGGTGGTTTCCTCGTCGTCGGGTTCGACGGTTTCGACGACCTCGTCGATCAGGTAGTCCTCGTGATTCTGCGGCATGGCGTCCGTCCTCGCTGTTCGGAGGCTTCACGGGTGGCGGTACTGGCAGTATCCGCCGCCGGGCGCCCGGACGCGATGCGCCGGGGCCGCTCCGGCGTGTTGCCCCGAGCAGAATTGACCCACGAAACAGCTGGCTCAATGACCCGTGGAACGGGTGCATTCTGCGCCTAGGGTCGAGCCATGACGACGAACGACACCACCGCCGCCCCCGCCCGCCTCGACTACGCCCGCACCGCCCCGAAGGTGTTCCGCGCGATGATCGCCCTGGACGCCGCCGCCCGTGAAGGCCTGGACCCGGCGCTGGTCGAGCTGGTGCAGATGCGCACCTCGCAGCTGAACGGCTGCGCGTACTGCCTGGACATGCACGCCAAGGACGCCCGCAAGGCCGGGGAGACCGACGAGCGGATCTACCTGCTGCCGGTCTGGCGCGAGGCCCCGGCCGGGGTGTACAGCGAGAGCGAGCGGGCCGCGCTGGCACTGGCCGAGGAGATCGCGCGGATCGACGGCGGGGTCTCCGACCCGGTGTACGCCCGGGCCGCCGAGCACTTCGGGGAGGCGGAGCTGGCACAGCTGATCTCGGCCTGCTTCACCATCAACGCCTGGAACCGGATCAACGTGGCCACCCGCAAGACCCCGGGCACGCTGTAGCGGCCGCCCGCACCGGCGCCGGCCCGCGGGCGGGAGTCCTGGGACGGGCCCCGCGTCCGCGCGGAACGCGCCGCAGGCCACCGGGGGTACGATCGGTGCCGTACCCAGGGCTCACCCGCACCCACCCGGTGGCCCCGAGGCCCTTACGAACGACGGCCCCCGCGAACGACGGCCGCAACGAACGACGGGAAGTTCATGTCCGGCTCGCACTACTTCACCGGTGCACCCGAGGTCGCCAGCGAGCGCCGGCCGATCACGGTCTCCCTCCCGGACGTCACCCTGGAACTGACCACCGACGCCGGGGTGTTCTCCCGCAGTCGACTCGACCCGGGCACCCGGATCCTGCTGGAGCACGCCCCGCAACCACGGGTGCGCGGCCCGATCCTGGACGTCGGCTGCGGCTACGGCCCGATCGCGCTGACCTGGGCGACCCGGCGCCGACGGCTGCCGGTGTGGGCGGTGGACGTCAACGAGCGGGCGCTCGAACTGGTGCGGCTGAACGCCGAGGCACTGCGGCTGGGCAACGTCCAGGCCGCGCTGCCGGACGACGTCCCGGAGGACGTCCGCTTCGCCACCATCTACTCCAACCCGCCGATCCGGATCGGCAAGGCCGCGCTGCGCAAGCTGCTGACGCACTGGCTCGGCCGGCTGACCCCGGACGGCTCGGCGTTCCTCGTGGTGCAGAAGCACCTGGGCTCGGACTCGCTGCAGAAGTGGCTCAACGAGCAGGGCTACCCGACCTCCCGGGTCACGTCGGTCAACGGGTTCCGGATTCTGGAAGCGCGGCCCCGCCCGGATGCGGGCGAGGGCTCCGAGAGTGGACGGGGTACCACGTCGTGAAGCAGTTGCGCGGGACCGAACTGAAGCGTCTGCACCGCTCGTGGCGGCGCAGCAACGAGTTCCGGCTCGCGATGATCCTGGAGAACCTGCAGTCGCCGTTCAACGTCGGTTCGGTGGTCCGGACCGGGGCCGCGATGGGCGCCGAGAAGCTGTACCTGACCGGGGACACCCCGTCGGTGCGCTCGTCCGGTGCGCAGAAGGCCGCGATGGGCACCGACAAGTACCTGAAGGTCGAGCACTTCCCGACCGTCGCCGAGGCGGTGGCGGCCGCGAAGGCGGACGGCTTCAAGGTGGTCGGGCTGGAGCTGGCGGACGAGGCGGTGCCGATGTTCGCCGCCGAGCTGACCCCGGCGGTGGCCTTCGTCCTCGGGCACGAGGACCGCGGGATCACGCCCGAGGCGCTGGCGCTCTGCGACCAGGTGGTGTTCGTGCCGCAGCTGGGCCGGGTCGGCTCGCTGAACGTCTCGGCGGCCGCGACGGTGGCCTGCTACGAGGCGCGCCGCCAGGGGTACGCGATCAGCGGCACCCCGGACGGCAGCGACCTCGGCGGCGACCTCGGCGGCGACGAGGAGTAGGTCCGTACGACAGCGACCTCGGCGGCGGGGTGGGCCCGACGGCCCGCCCCGCCGCCGTCTTCCGCCCGCCGTTTCCCGCACGCCGCTTTCCGCACGCCGCTTCCGCACGCCGTTTCCGCACGCCGTTTCCGCACGCCGCGGATCTCTGCCATATGGCAGATGTCGGCAGCCGCCCCGACCGGAAGCATTCCGGGGGTGACCGAACTGCAGATCCTCGACCTGACCAAGGAGTACCGCGGCGGCCGGCGCGCGGTGGACTCCTTCTCACTGACGCTCCGGCCCGGGGTGCTCGGCCTGCTGGGGGCCAACGGCGCCGGCAAGTCGAGCCTGATGCGCATCCTGGCCACGGTCACCCGGCCGACCTCGGGCCGGGTGCTGTGGGAGGGCGTCGACATCGCCCGCCGGCCCGGGCCGCTGCGCCGCACCGTCGGCTACCTGCCGCAGGACTTCGGCGTCTACCCGCAGCTCACCGCCCGCGAGTTCCTCGGCTACCTGGCCGCCGCCAAGGGGCTGCGGCGGCGCTCGGCCAGGGCCCGGATCGAGGAGCTGCTCCAGCTGGTGAACCTGTCCGGGGCGGCCGGGCAGCGACTGGGCGCGATGTCCGGCGGGATGCGCCAGCGGGTCGGCATCGCCCAGGCGCTGCTCAACGACCCGGCGCTGCTGATCGTGGACGAGCCCACGGTCGGGCTGGACCCGGAGGAGCGGCTGCGCTTCGGCAACCTGCTGAGCGGGCTCGGCGCCGAGCGGATCGTCGTGCTGTCCACCCACATCGTCCCGGACGTGGCCGCCACCGCCGACCGGATCGCCGTGATGGGCGACGGCCGGCTGCTGCACCACGGCAGCCCGGAGGAGCTGCTGCGCGGCGCCGAGGGCTCGGCCTGGGAACTGACCGTGACGGCCGATCAACTCCCGTCGCTGCGTTCGCGGTTCCTGCTCGGCGGCACCACCCGCACCCCGCAGGGGGTCCGGGCCCGGGTGCTGTCCGGACACCCGCCGGCACCCGGGGCGCAGCCCGTACCGCCCCGGCTGGAGGACGCGTACCTGCTGCTCACCGCCGGGCCCGAGCGGGTGCCGGCGTGCTGACCAGGATCGGGGCGCTCGCACTGGCCGACTTCCGGGAGCGCCGGAGGCGGCCGGGCTACCTGGTGGTACTGATCGGCACGCTCGCGCTGGGGCTGCTGGCCGCACCGGTGGGCGACTCCCGCTGGGAGGTGTTCCAGGTGACCGACCTGCACGGCCGCTACACCAGCGGCTACGTGGGGACGGTGACGGCGCTCGGCGGGGCGGTCTGGCTGTCGCTGGCGGGCTTCGGGATCGCCCGGGGCACGGTCGTCCGGGACGAGGAGAGCGGCGTCGGCCAGCTGCTCGCCGCCACCCCGCTGAGCCGGATCGGCTATCTGGCGGGCAAGTTCGGCAGCAACCTGCTGCTGTTCGGCTCGATGCTGCTCGCGCTGGCCGGGACGGCGCTCGGCGTGCAGCTGGTCAAGGGGGACTCGGACCGGGTGGACGTGGTGCGGCTGCTGCTGCCGTACGTCCTGATCACACTGCCGCTGCTGGCGGCGGTGGCCGGGTGCGCGGTGCTCTTCGACACCGTGCGCGGGCTGCGCGGCGGACTGGGGGCGATGGTCTGGTTCGTGGTCTGGCTGGTCCTGGTGCTGGGCGCGCAGGCCGGCGGCGGGCCGGACCTGCTGGGCATGCGGCGGATCACCGCGTCGATCCGGGAGGTGCTCGCGGCGGGCGGGCGGCCGGTGGACGGGGTGGAGTTCGGGGTCGGCCTGACCGCGGACAACCGGGTGACCGGCACCTTCGACTGGCCCGGCCTCGGGCCGGGCGAGGCGGGCGGACCAGCAGCCACGGGGGTGCTGCTGGTCGGCGCGGCGGTGGGGATCGCGCTGGTCGGGGCGCTCTGGTTCGGCCGCTTCGACGGGGCCAGGGCCAGGGCCGGTCGAAGCGCCCACCCCGCCACGGCCCCGGACGCGCGGGCACCCGCGGTCGAGGCCGAGACCGCCCCGGCCGGCTTCGCCCTCGACCCGGCCCGGCTGACCCCGGCCCGGGAGGGCCGCAGCGGCCTCGCCGCCGTGCTCGGGGAGCTGCGGATCCTGGAGCAGGGCCGACGGCTGTGGTGGTGGGCCGGGGCGGGCGTGCTGGCCGTGGCCGCGGCGGGCGTCGCCCCGGACGGGCCGAGCCACCCGGTGCTGGCGTTCGCGATGCTCTGGCCGGTGCCGCTCTGGTCCCGGCTGGGCCACCGGGCGGGCGGCGGCAGCGTCGGCGAGCTGCTCGGCGCCTGCCCGTCCCCGCTGCGCCGGGGGCTGGCCTGGCTGCTCGCCGGGATCCTCCCCGCGCTGGCGGTGACGGCCGTGCCGGCCGTGCGGCTGCTCGGCGCCGGGCAGTCCCGGGCCGCGGCGGGGGCGCTGGCGGGGGCGCTGCTGGTCCCGGCGCTGGCGCTGCTGTTCGGCAGCCTCACCCATGGCCCCCGGCTGTTCCAGACCGTCTACCCGCTGCTCTGGTACGGGATGGTCAACCACGTCGCCGGGCTGGACTTCCTCGGCGTCTCCGGGGAGCGGGCCCCGGCCCCGGCGGCGGTCGCGGGTGTCGCCGCGGCACTGGCGGCGGCCGCGCTCGCCCTGGACGCGGTGCGGCACGCCACCCGCTGAGCCCCCCGGAGGAGGGCCGGTTCCCCCGCCGGGGGGAGCCGGTCCGTTCGTACGGCGGAGGCCGCGGCCGGGGGTCGGCTGGGAGCTTGGAGGCAGCCGGGCAGCAGCCCGACTCCCTTCTTCCCGCTTCTTCCCGTAGAGGATCGACCATGCGCAAGACCACCGCCGCCGTCGCGCTCGCCACCGCCGTCACGGCCCTCGCCGCCGCAACGGCGGGCACCGCCGCGGCCGCGCCCGTACCGGCCGGGCACCTCGCCCTGCACAGCTGGACCCTGCTCAACGAGCACGGCCCGGGCCCCAACCCGGGCGAGCGGCTCACCGCCCGCGTCGACGCCCGTACGGTCGACGGCCACGCCCGGGGGCACGCCGTCGCCCAGCACGTCTTCAAGGACGGCACCGTCCGGGTCGAGTTCGACATCGACTGCCTGACGGTCGACAACAGCGGTGCGGTCACCGTCACCGGGCCGATCGATCGCGTCACCGTCACCCCGGTCGGCAGTCGGCCGACCACCACACGGCCCGGCTGGCACCCCGAGGCCGGGCTGACCTACTACCCGGCCGACGAACACGGCGAACGCCGGGTCGGCTGGGCCGCCTCCGACTACCGGGACCCGAACGCACCGGCCAAGGTGACCAAGTGCACCCCCGTCCCGGCCGGCCTCTGGGTCATCGAAGGCGGGACCGTCCTGCACCGGTAGCGGCGCTCCGGAGCGGTCAGCCCGGCGCCAGCTGACCGTCAGCGCCGCATCCTCACCGCCCTCGCCTACCCCAACCAGTCGCCCGGCAGATCGACCAACTGGCTCCACAGCCCCCGCTCCACCGCCGTCATCCCGACGTCCCCCACCACCCGCTCCGGATGCCCCGGCCCCGGCCCCACCAACCCGCCCGCCTCAGCCGCCGCCACCGCCCCCGCCACATGCGCCTGCCCGAGCGCCACCAGCCCCGCCCCCAGCCGCCCCCAGAAGCCCCCGACCCGTCGCCACCACACCCCACGCGCCATCCCCCCAGCCTGCCCGCACCACCTCGAACCCCCCTCGACCCGCACTCCCACCAGCCGGACCACGGCGGCTTCACCGGCGCATTGCCGGGATCCGTCAGCCAGCACTGTGTCCAGGGCTTGCTCGGCTTCCTCGGCTTCCTCGGCTTCCTCGTGGGCGCATCACCTTCGGCCGCACAGCAGGGGCCACGACAGCGTCACAGGCCCGGCATCGTCAGTTCGTCGGTTGCAGTTGAGCATCCCGGTGCACGAGGGCCGCGTAGCGTCCGCCCTGTTCGAGCAGTTCCCCGTGGGTGCCGCGTTCGGTGACGTGTCCGGCGTCGAGGGCCAGGATCTGGTCGGCGCCGCGGACGGTGGACATGCGGTGAGCGATGGTGAGGGTGGTGCGGTCGGCGGACAGGGCGTCGACGGCGTCCTGCACGGCGGCTTCGGTGCGGGTGTCGAGGGCGCTGGTGGCCTCGTCGAGGATGAGGACCGGAGGGTCGCGCAGGATGGTGCGGGCGATGGCCAGGCGTTGTTTCTCCCCGCCGGAGAAACGGTGGCCGCGCTCGCCGACGATGGTGTCGCAGACCTCGGGCAGGGCGGCGATGTGGTCGTGGATCTGGGCGGCTCTGGCGGCTGCGTGCAGTTCCTCGTCGGTGGCGTCGGGCTTGGCGAAGCGCAGGTTGTCGGCGACCGAGGCGTGGAAGAGGTAGGTCTCCTGGGAGACCACGCCGACCGCCCGGGCGAGGGTGTCGAAGTCGAGGTCGCGGACGTCGACCCCGTCCAGGGTGAGCCGCCAGTCGAGGGCCACCATCGCGACGAGGGTGGCGACCACGCTGGTCAGGTTGGCGACCAGGGCGGTGGCCGTGGAGGTGACGGTGGCCTGCATGCCGCCGATGTCGTTGGCGATGCGCGACTGCACTTCTCCGCTACGCGTACGCGTGAAGAACGCGAGCGACATGCGCTGCAGACGGCCGAAGACCGCGCTGCGCAGATCATGCATGACGCGCTGGCCGACGGTGGTCGAGATCAAGGTCTGCCACACCCCGACGACGCTCGTGAGCACCGTGGCGGCGATCATGCCGAGCGCCAGCAGGCTGAGCAGGCCCGTGCGGCCCTGGGGGACGGCGACGTCCAGTGTCTCCTTCAGCAGGAACGGTGTGGCCGCCGAGATCAGCGACGAGGCGCCGACCAGCAGCCCCTCGGCGTCGATCGGCGCTGTCCGAGCGGGTTCTCGATCGGTGTGCATGGGCCCCTCCAGTGGGCGAGAGTCCGAAGCCGCGCAGCGCGAAGAGTTGGCCGTGTGATGCCGACGCTAGAACCTGACATCAGGTCAGATTCAACTCGTGCCAGATGCGTTGAAATGGTCCCTTCGCCAAGGCCGAGAAGCTGTAACCCTTGTCGGATAGCGCGACCGGCGCAGAATGGTCGGGCTTGCGATCACACATCCAGCCGGCCCGCAGGCACGGCAACCCCCCGCAGCGAGAGGTTCGCCGCCGGTGGGTCCGGCCGGGCGCGCGACCCGCTGCGGTTCTCGATGCCGAGTCTGTGGCTGCGGCTTACTGCGGGGCCCACCGGAGAACCGACTTGAACCCGACACGACGCGAGGTTCTAGGGTCGGCATCGCACAGGAAAGGCGGACGGATGCTGACAACGGGCCAGGCCTCGCAGGAGCCTGCAGGGGCCGACAGCGGCCCACTACGGATCGGCGAGCTGGCCCGGCAGACCGGTATCACGGTGCGTACGCTGCACCACTACGACCGGCTCGGCCTGCTCTCGCCGTCCCAGCGCACCTCGGGCGGGCACCGCTGCTACACCGCGGACGACGTGCGCAGGCTGCACCACATCATCGCGCTGCGCAGCTTCGGACTCTCGCTCGAGAAGATCAAGGCGGTGCTCGACACCCAGCCCAGACAGGACCCGGCCGAACTGTTGCGGACCCAACTGGACGTGGTCAACGAGCGGATCCGCCAGCTGTTCGATCTGCGCCTGCGCCTGACCGACGTACTGGACGCACTCGACCACCGGACCAGACCTTCGACCGAACAGTTCCTTCAAGTGATCGAGGAGACGATGACCGCGAACGAGTCCATCGGCCCGGAGCAACTGCCCACCCTGGTCGAGGCCCGTCGACGCAAGACCGCCCACTACAGCGACGAGGAGATGTCGGCGATGACCCGGAGGCGCGAGCCGTCCTTCGCCGAACTCGGAGAGCAGGAGCGGGCGCGCCTACGTGAGCGGTTGCACGAGTCCTACGGCCCGCCCGCCCGCCGAGGAGCAATAGAAGGCGCCTGGCTCCCACGTCTTCGACGTTCGCTGCGCTCGGCACGGGAAACCAGGGTCGACCGAGACGACGCGGAATCGCGAGCCCCGACCCGGGCCGGCCTGGGCAGAAACTGTCCCCCAGCGTGACGAAAGCGCGGGGCGGCCCACGTACAGCCTGAGCAGCCGCACCCGGCTCGCTTCAGATTGCTGCCAGTCCGGGCAAGTTTCGGGCAAGCCCAAGGGCCGCCATCACGTGGAGTATCGGTCCGCCATCATCCAAACGAAGCGAAAAGTCGCAGGTCAAAGGTCCATACCCGGAGCGACCGACATCCCCATCGTCATCCAACGCAACCGAATATCAGCGCACCTGGCATGCATTGATGCAACAGGCAAAACGGGCACGATCCCATGGCCACAAAAAAGCCCAACTCCCGCACTAAAGGCAGGAGTTGGGCTTCACCTTTGAGCCGCCTGCGGGATTCGAACCCGCGACCTACGCATTACGAGCCCGAGAGTGATCATGCTGGCTGCTGCCAGCATCGATCGCTTGGTGATGAAACCGCAGGTCAGGACGTTGCGCCGTGATCCACGATCCCGCCCGAACCGGCACGTGTTGCCCCGTCCGCTCACGCATCGCTCACGCAGACTCTCGGGCTGGTTCTGGACAACTCCAGGGCCTGGCAGCTTGTCGACGGCTGCCTGGCCGAGACCGGCCCGATCACCGCCCCGCCCCGAGTTCAACCTGAGTAGCCCCTCTGAAAGCACGGATCATCCGTACGAGGGGAAACTCTTGCCCAGGATGATGCCCCAGTGCCGAATGGCTTCCCTATGATCGCCTCGGTCTTCCGCTGCGAGGGCGAGGTCAGCGCGATCGCGGGCCGCCTTGAAGCTGTCATTCACATCCGACTTGGCGTTCCAGGTCAGATAGCTCGACAGGTCGCCGCTGTAGCCAGCCGGGTCCTGGACGGACAGGTTGTAGTGGTTGTAATCGAAGAACAAGCGCAGTGCTGTGCGGTAGTTGGTTCCCATCGAAGCGAAGGTGCGGGCAACCAACATCTCAAGGTGGAACGAGGCGAGACGAGAGCTGTGTGCCTTGTTCCATTGCTTGGCAAAGCGGACGATCTTCTTGAGGTCACCGATCAACTTGTCGTTCTGCTCGTTCAGGTACTCCTCATGCCGGATGGGGTTGGTCGTCAACCAGTTGCCCGACCCGTCGGGGATGCCGTAACCGCCGGTGTCGTACTTCACCATGGCTGCCACATCGACGGTTAGCCCGTCCTGGTAGAAGATGCTCACGGCCTGGCCTCGCGCGCCTACCTTCTTCACCTTCGACTCGCCGTTGACCGCGCGGCGCACCCGGTAGAGGAAGTCAGATGAGTCCCGCTGGTACTTTCGCCACAAGTCCGGTTCGACGTACAGCACAGTCATGAGGTCGAGGTCGTGCACTGGGTTCGTCGCGGTCTTCCGCCCGAGTGACCCGATGATCCTCGCCGACTGGAACTGTATGTTCGAGTTGGAGGGGAACGCCTTCTTGAGTACGTCAACCACCACGTCACGGCGGGCAGCGACCTTCTCCTTGGTTGCCGTGCTGGGCTTGATGGCCTCGTTGAAGTCGTCGAACGCCTTGGCTGTGGTCGTCGCCATCTACTGTTCTCCATCCGCTTCGTAGGTCTGCCCGCCACCCGTGATGTTCTTGGTTGCCCGCTTGTACGCCAGGCGGCCTGGAGCGTCAGCCGTCTTGTTCAGCTCGTCGCGCGTATTGGTCAGGTTGCGCAGCGCATCGCGGGCGTCCTCGTAGGACATGATTGCCAGATCGATCGTGAGGAACTGCCGTGCGGCGGTCTGGAGCTGGAGGTAGGCGTTGGCGGACGCTTGGGAGTGCGTCATCCTCCGCGCGGCGTTCACAGTGGTCATGACTGCACTACAGGCAGCTGCGATGAGCGCGAGAATGCCCGCCCATGGACCGAGGTGACCGGAGAGCGACGTGCCACCCGAGATGGCAGCCAGCACAGCGGCAGGCACGCCGAACATGAGGTTGACGAGTCGCCAGAACTTCGCCTGCTCGAACTGCCCTTGAGAGCTCCACAGGGCACTCTCGTGGATTCGGTCGGCTTCGGCGGCGATGGTTCGGTGCGACTCAGGTAGATCCGAGGGAATCAGTGACAAGTAGTCCTCGCTCAGGGGAGGAAGGGCGCAGAAGGTCGAGATCATCCGATCTCAGGGCGAACAGTTAACTGGGCAGTTTAGGAGCCACCACCGACAGTCGGGCGCAGCTTGTCACGATGTCCTACGACCAGGTGCCGACCAGCACTGGCTCGGGGCAGATGGTGAACCCGGTCTTCGTCTCGACCTGGTGGGCGAGACGCTCCAGGGCCCTGGCACACGCCGTGGCCGAGTTCCTGGCTGAGAGCCTGCCCCGAGCTCGGATCCACGCATCCAGGTCGAGGGCGCTCTGGTTTGGGCCTCCTTGTATCGCTAAGCTCACGCAGCCCGAGAGTGATCATGTTGGCTGGTGTCGGCATCGGTCACTTCGTGATGAACCCGCAGGTCAGGACGCTGCACCGTGATCCACGATCCCGCCCGAATCGGCACGTACTGCCCCATCCGCTCACGCATTCCGTTACTCGCCGCTCGCTGCGGGAGTGCATCGATGGCACGGCTCGGATAGGTACTTCATTGAAGATCGATTGTTCGTAGCGCGGGCGGCAAGTCCGCGCGGTAAGGGATCAAGCCCAGGCGTCGCTGCCTGACCGTGGCGGCGACGGAGACGTGGGCCCGCACGGTCGCCCCGGCTGGGGCCTTGACCACGACGGTCAACGTCTCGTCTCCGATCAAGGGGACCGAGCTCGTCGGCTTGAACCGCCATTCGGGGTCGCTGTCACGCTCGCCCATGCCCACCAGGAACAGGTGCTCCTGCTGCTGATTGGGGGTGACATCCAGGGTGGACTCGATGATGGCGAGTTTGGCTGTTAGCGCGATCCGGCCCACTCGACCGGCGGGAGCGAGGCGCTTCTTCGGGGCAATGGACCAGGCAATCGGCTGCCGGTCCGCGGGCTCGTCGGGAGCCTCCAAGCGGATACCGAGGCCGGCGTCGACGAACGGGTCGTCATTATCGGACGGCCGGAAGGCGCAGACCAGGCTGAGAAGCAGGTAGTCGCTGTGGGCGGACTCCGACTCCAGAAAGTCGAGCCACTCCTCGTCCCCCTGGGTCGCCTGCTCGGCCGTGAGCCGACATACCGCAGCCACCCCCAGGGACACCCGCCCCCGCAACGAGGCTGACGTAGTCGGGGTGTTGAGTCGCGGCACCGGAGAGAGCTCGACATCCCGCAGGACAGGTGCGTCGATGCTGACGTGGTTCACTGCGCTACTCCTCGAGGTGTGTGCGGCGCGCGCCAGTCGCCGATGAAACAGAACGAACCCCAGTCGCGGTACGCGGGGTGCTTGGTGCGCGTGTGGCACTGAGCGGAACGGAACGCGGACCGACGGTCGCCGTTTCCGCAGAGCTGTCGGTATAGCTCGGCGAAGAAGTCGGTGGCCACGTCCGGATGGACCGGCCACAGGCATCCGATGACGGCCGAGGCGCCCGCGGCCAGGAAGGCCGCCGGCAGGCCACGCAGGTTGTCGTTCACGTCGTAGCGGCCCAGGGCCGACTCGCATGAGCTCATGGTGACGAGTTCGACGCCACGCAGGTCGGTTCTGAGGATGTCGTGCGCGAATACCCGGCCGTCGTTGTCGGGATCCGGCGACAGGAAGAGGCACTGGTACCAGGAGGCCCATTCGTTGTGCGCGCCGTGCGCCGCCACGTGCACGTAGCGCGCGGTACCGAGCTCGCGCAGGAAGCGGCGAGGTGTGGCGGCGGCTCCGAGCACCGCTCGGCCACCCATCGACGTCGCCACCGAGGACGCATGACGCTCCAACGCTGTCTCGGCGACCAGTCCGTGCTGCACACCGCCGGTCGCCGACCCGAACGCCACGAGCTCGCGACCTGCAGTGGGCGGCGTCAGTTCGGCGGTGGTCGTGCGGAGCGACGCGAGGCTCGAAAGCTGTGTCACGGTCCAGTCGTCCGCCACCAGCCCGTCTGCGACGGGAAGTAGCGAAAAAGGAACGAAGTGCAGTGGCCCGTTCGGCCAGATACATAGGTGCCGCTTGCCTTGGGCGTGCCAGCGTCCCATGAGCTCCGTGAAGTCGGCCAGGCAGTATGCACGGGCGGCCTCCAGAGCGGCGCCCGCCTCGCGGCTCACCAGGCGATGCAGCGGATCCGCGGTGACGGCCTGCCGCAGCAGGGAAACGGGGCCGGCCATCGGGTGGATCAGAAGCGTGTGGAGACCCCGGGTGAGGCGGAGCAGATCGCCGCCGATGTCGTTGAGCGCGACGGTCCGCAGGCGCACTTCCTCGCGCGTCATCGCCAGGCCCACCGTCCCGGTGCGGAGGTCTGTCGCGTTCGGCCCCGGGAGCTGCCCGAGGTACAGCGACAGCAGCACCGTGTCCTCTGGGAGCAGCATCTGGACCTCGTCTAGCCCCAGAAGGGTGTTGCGCGAGAGGTTCCGGGTCAGGTGGAGTTCCACGCTGATCCGGCGGTCGACGGCCCGCTGCAGGTTGCGCTGCCGGGCGTCGGTGCCGCTCTCGGGTTCGGCCTCGCCGGTGCCGACGTAGCAGAGGATGGCGTCGTCCGGGCTCAGCGCCTGCTCCGCAGGCACCGGTTGAGAGGCGTCGAGGCTCGCCCGGCCGATCGCGTCGGCGAGCGCACGCGACGGGGTGAACGGACCGGAGCGTTCGGCCGCGATCGCGAAGTCCATGCCCTTGGCCGCTTGGTGCAACAGAAGGACGGTGGTCACATCGACGCTGGCGTGCGCGGACAGGAAGTGACCGAGGGACAGGTACAGCTCTCGGAGCTTCCAGGCGATTCCCTCATCCGCGCTCGCCCGGAGCGAAGTCATGCTGCCGAGCAGCGCGTTGGCCGCTCCACTCGCCACCGGATGGTCACAGCGCCGAACACAGGTCAGTCCGGCTTCGAAAGCGTCGAGCGCCAGGTCGTCTTGGCGGCAGATCGCGTACTGGGCGCCGGCCACGGCGAAGTACTCGGCCGCTGTCGCCCAGTCCGCCACGTGGTCGGCGCGCACGGCCAGGTCATAGGACAAGCGGCCGTACAGGTACGCCACCATCTCGACATGCTGATCCACCCAGGCCGGAGCCGTTCGGGCGGCCTCCAGGATCAGGGTTCGGCCAAGGGCCTGCTCGTCATCCTCGCCGGAGTGGGCTGCGAGGTGGACGAGCCCTGCGGCCCGCTCGGTCGGCTGCCGGGCTCCGTCTGCCGCAAGTTCCTCCGCAACTGCCCGGGTGCCGCCCAGCACCGGGCAACCGAGCGAGTCCTCGTGGAGCAGGTGCACCTCGCTGGTCCATCGCACCCGGTGCTGGGCAGGTTGCCGGAGCCGTAACCCCGCTCCGTCAGCGGCATCGAGGAGTGCGGCCTCCAGGTCTCGGCGCCCCGCTTCGGCTGCGAGAAGCAGAGCTTCGGTGAACAGGCTCGCCGCCTCATGCTCGCCCTGACGATCCCGGACTTCGCACAGTGGAACCGGGAGCAAGCCGTCCAGCTCACGCGGCAGGACCAACTCACCGAGCAGGGACAGGATCTTCAGCAGGTACAGGTAGCCGGGCGGATCGCGAAGCGGGTCCAGGACCTTGACAGCCTCCCGGACCGCCACCGTGATCTCCCGGTCGTGCGAGGTCCCGGTCAACCCGGCGAGCATGGTGAGGGCTTCGGCGAGGGCCTTGAGCGTTCGGCCACGCTGATGGCCCGTGGAGAGCACCGCCGCCTCCCTGAGCCGGGCCACGGCCTCCTCAATCGCACACTGCGGATCCGGCATGGTGGCGCCCTCCCACCGCGCGGTGTGGATGCCCGTGTGTCGGGCCTCGCGGTCGCGCCGAAGCTGCTGGGCCGCGGCGAACGACAGGTCCGCCAGCTCCCCGGTGTACGGGGTCAGGCACAACAGGCCGTCGGCGAAGAGGGTTTCCGCGAGTTCGGCAACGTCCTGCGCCGCATCACGGCCGCGTAGTTCGTCGATCTGCCGGCCGACCACCTCGCGCGCGTGCTGGAACAACGCCGCGTCCGGTTGCTCGGCCAGGGTCAGCCGGGCCGCCTCCACGTACGAGTCGGCTGCCAACCACCACGGGCCGTGTCGACCGGCCCCCCACCGCAGTTCGGCCGCCGCCAGGGCGAGGGCCAGCACGGCAACCGCTCGGCGGGGCGCGCCGGACCGGACCAGGCTGATAGCTACCGCCACCACGGCCTGCACAGCGGCTTCCGACAATTCGCAACCCGAGTCGCCGACACGCCGCAGCGCTTCCTGTTCGGTGATGACCCGTTGGGCCACCTCGTCGCTGAGGACGATCAGACGACGTGCTTGTGCCGCCTCAGCCTCGGTCGGCGGCGGTGGCGGAGTCGGGGCGTCCTGCATGCCTCGATCGGTGGCGGCCGCGCCAGCGCGCCTCAGTCGGAGGGAGTTCTCCAGCAACAGCCCGGTCGCCTTGGCCAGGTTCGCGCGGTTCGGCTGCCGGCCGTGTTCCAGGTCGAGATCCGCTGCCCGACGCAGCCAGTCGACCGCCTCCCGCAACTGGGCGACGACGTCACTCTGCTCGATGCCTGTCGCCTCGGCTTGGCGGCCGAACCCCGCCCCCACGCCGATCATCGCCGACACCTGCTCGGTAGACCCCGGTGCTGCCAGCTCCAGGGCCCGACGGTACGAGCGCGCGGCATCGGCCAGATCCGCCGGGAGTCCGGTCAGCTCGAAGCGGCCGACGTGGGCACTGCCGAGGGTCAGCAGACGCGTGGCGGCCCGCGAAGCCGACGGCTCCGGCAGCGCCGCCACAGCGCTCAACAGCTCGACGGCCCGGTCCGCGTCGGCCAGCCTCGACCGGTCGTCCCGAGCCAGCGCCGTCGCACGGTACTGATGGGCCAGGCCCAGCAGGGTGTCCTGGTACGCACCGTCCCCACCCCGGGGAATGCGCTGAAGCAGCCCAAGAGCCTCGTCCAGAGCAGCCCAGTCCTGTTGCTCCTCGAAGTCCACCACCAGGTCGGCCGCATGCTCAAGCGGATCGGCCCACGGGTCGTGCCCGGTCTCCTGTACCAGCCTGGGCCAGAGCTCACGCGGGACCTTCCTGTGGTCCGCAAGGAATAGCAGACCGAAGAGATGGATCGCCGTCTCGTGCTCCACCTGCGCGCGATCACCATCGCCAAGCACAACTGCTCGTGCCCAGTGGAATGCAGCCGCTGTGTACAGAGCCTCGGTGTCGACGTTGCGTGACCCCTGAACCTCCTCGGCGACGAGGGCCATGAGTCGCATGGCAGACTCGCGCCCCGCTTCGTCGAGTAGCGCTTCTGTCTCCGACCGGTAGGCGTACTCGGCAAGCCGAGCATCCAAGTCCTCGACAAGTGCGTCCCGCATTGCTCCCCCGTAGTGACCGACCGCCATCGTGACACGATCCGACCCACATGGCGGCGGAATGCCAGCACCGGCTCCCCATAGCCAAGGCCGGCTGGGGCAACCTATGGACGCGACGTTGGGTTCAGCCGAGGTGGGGGTAGGTGCCGGCGAGGTAGTCGCCGATCTGCTGGCGCATGCTGAGGTGGATGTCGTATTGGTCGAGTTCGGCGGGCTGGATGAAGCGGACGCCGTCAGCCTCGTCGTTGATCGTGGGCTCGCCGCCGACGGGGCAGCCGATGTAGGTGTTCTCGTACTGCTGGCGGATCTCGCCATCCGTGTAGGCGACGATGTGGTTGGGGTTGGTGTAGACACCCAGGAAGCCCGTGATCTCGGCGAGGATGCCGGTCTCCTCCAGGCATTCGCGGATAGCGCATTCGGCGGCGGTCTCGCCGATGTCCTGGGCGCCGCCGGGCAGCGCCCACTGGCCCGTGTCCCGGCGGCGCTGCAGCAGGATGGCGCCGGAGCCGTCGACGACGAGCAGGTTGCTGGCAGGGATGAGGGTGTTGGCCTTGGGGGCGTTCGGGTCGTTGTAGTACTCGGTCCTGCCCATGTGCGGTGGACCCCTCCTGGTCAGACGGTGGGCACCGGCCTACCGGTGTTCAGCAGTGAACCGTTCCAGAGTAGGGAAGGCGCCAGTGTCGATCGTGTTGGACGACTCATACTGATCAAGTCCCATCGTGAAGAGGGCGCGGCGGTACTGCCACTTGATGTGCTTGTCGTGCCGTGCGGGGTCGGTGGGCCGCATGAGGGCCAGGAAGAAGAAGCACTTGACGAGCAGGAAGTCGCCCAGGTGCTCGCTCACGCGCCGCCCAATCAGGGATGCGGTGGTCTCGTCGAGTGCGGCGGTGTAGGCGGCGCGCTGCTCCGGGGTGATCGTGTAGCCCTTGCCTCCGCCCTTGAAGGCCACGATCTCGAGCGCAGGGTAGACGTCGTAGCCGAGCGGGACCGGTCCGTGATGCTGCCAGTCGATGACCCCAGTCCGGAGGGCGTTGGGCAGGCCGTAGTCCAGGTGCCCTTGCACCATCGGAAGTTGAGCCAGCCGGTCGAGGGCATGCTTGACCGCCCCGTGAACCCGCAGATTGTCGAAGTCCGGGTTCTCCTCGAAGACCTCGGGCGCAAAGGCCGCTCTCTCGAACCACGGTGTCGAGGGCAAGGGGTGCCTTGCCTGGGCCTGCAAGAGACACGATGCGACAGCAGCAGCCGTGCTGATCACCTGGTAGCTGACCTGCCCGTCTCGCCTGGCATCGGCCAAAGCCTCCTCGTGCAGCGAGGAATCACCGATGGCTCGCTCGACGACGAAGTAGCTTCCGCCTTCGGACCCGCTGTCGACGATCTCCGGGACGGGGTAGCCCAGGCTGGCGGCCACCTGCTGGAACTCGCACTCCGCCCGCAGGTCCTCGCCGCCGATTCGCTTGTAGAGCAAGCCGTCGGCTGACCTCAACACCGCGCCTTCAGTGGCGGTTCTTGCCTTCACGAACTCCCAGTCGCTCATCCATCCATCCTTCCGTAGCGCCGAGTTGGCGTGGAGCAGGTACGACCGTGCCGGGCAGGTCGCGTGTCGCTGGGCCGGCCGCCCCGGGGCGGAAGGGCGAACCGTCCCCGTCGCCGCCCGGCTGGTGTGCCTGCGTCGACACAGGCGGAGTTGGCGGGCACGCAGCGAGCGGTCAAGGTCAGCGGGCTGGACGAAACGGACGCCGTCGACGCATCGTTGATCGTGGGCTCGCCGCCGATGGGGCGGCCGATGTGGGCGTTCTGGCACTGCAGGCGGACCTCGCCACCGCCTGCCGGGGTCCGCACCTGTCCTGATCTGCGGCGGAGCGAATCGCCGGGCGGCGGCTGGACCCAGCCGGACGGGGGCGAATGAGACCAGAACTGAGACTAGAACGGGCGGTCTGGCGGCGCCAATGTTGCCAGTAGCGGCGAAGAGGTACGTGAGCCTGCTCCCTCTCTCGTATCGCCGAGCGCGAGGATCAGCCACGGTGGCAAGATCCGTAAAGTTCCTACCGACTGAGAAGCCTCCTGAGTACAATCGATCGCACTGAGTCATCAAGTGCTCTTGGGAAACGGACCCTCCGGAGTGACAGATGCCAACCCCTTCGCGCCGCCCTCAGGGCGCGTGAACCACCCGGCGTGGTCATCCCTGGACGACCACCTGTGGCACTCGTGCGAGATCGTTGCGGATCTCCTTGGAGGCGGCCTGGCTCGCCGTCCGCTGATCGCCACGACTGCGAGACTGGAGCATGACGACCGTGCCCTCGCCGTCGGCCCCGGTCAGCGTTCGACCTGGCGAGCCTTGGGCAATGGGCGCTACCAGCACAACAGTGTGGTCGCCGTCGGCAATCCCGCATTCATCATCGGGAGTCTTTTGGGTTCCGCAGCTGGCAACTCCGCCAGGCGGCGACAGGCGGCGCGTGACGCCCAACCGCGATGGATGGTCGACGGCCCGGGAGAGGTGACGATCACCCGTCAGAAGCTCCACTTTGCGAGCAGCACGAGCGGGCTTGACCTTGAGTGGCGGGCCCTGAGCACGATCGACCTTGTGAGCGTTGCAACGTTCCAGACGAGCTTCGTCAATACTCGCGGCCAGCAGGTGACGACGATGGTGCACACACCGTGGGCGTCCCTCGCCTTCGCTGTCGCCGCCATCACCGCGTTTCCCGCGCATCCTCGTCTGCTGAGCGGTGGATGGCTCCCCCCAGGGTTCGAGCAGAAATGCGCCCGCTTCGGTCGACCGTGCCGCCCGGCCGCCACACTTGCGGCGCGCCAGTGAGCCTCCGGCTCCCGCCACGTGTGGTGTCGACTTGGCCTCGGGCGGGGTAGGTACTCAGCCGCAATCCGACAGAGCCTCGTTGATCAGTACGCCCAGGTCGAGCCCGTCCCCCGGTACTCCTCGACCGGGATCGGGCGTACATCGGGGCGCATGCGGTCGGTGTAGAGCAGGCCGTCGAGGTGGTCGATCTCGTGGGCGATGAGGCGGGCGAGGCCGAACTCGTAGGTGACCATGGTGATAGTGCCGTCGAGGGTGGTGGCGGTGACGTCCATGCGGAGGGGGCGGGGGACTATGCCGCGGACGTCGAAGAAGCTGAGGCAGCCCTCGTACTGTTCGTCGGTCTCCTCGGAGACGGCGGTGATCTCCGGGTTGAGCAGGATGATCGGGTCGGCGCCGGCGGTCGGGGGCAGGACGAGGGCGGCGGCGCGGGGGATGCCGATCTGCGGGGCGGCGAGGCCCATGCCCTTGGCGAAGGAGTGGACGCGGCCGATCTGCTCGACGGCGGTGAACAGTTCGTCGATCACGGCCTGGGCGGCGGCGTGTTCGGTGGGGAGGTCGAAGGGCTCGGCGGGGCGGTTGAGAATGGGGGTGCCCTGCTGGATCACGCCGAGGGACTGCATCTGCTGGCTGGGACGCACCTTGATCACCTGTTCCCGTGGTCTGCGTCTGGCTTGGGGCTGCCAGGAGCGAGCGTGGAAAAGCAGGACCGCGATGGCCCGGGCGAAGTGCTGGGGCCCCGTTCGGCGTGGCGACTGACGCGAAGCCAAGCGGACCTCTGATCCACGCTACCGGCGGTGCCCTGCTGCCTTCCCTGTTTCGTCTCTGCGCATGGCGGTCATCGACAACTCGGCAAGGCGCGGGAGGAATTTCACGTCGAGCTGTTCCACCGGATGCAGGAGGCCACGCTCGCAGGTCTCAGCGATCCACATCGCGCAGTTGGCTCGCGGGTAGGCGGGGTTGATGCCGACCTCTCCCTTCGGGACCGTCCCGTTGAACGGGGCGGGGATGCCCTCGGTGTTCCAATAAGCCCATGCCTCCATGGCCTTGGCCTGCTCGAAGGTGAGGTAGAGCTGCGGGTAGCGGTCGATGACCCGTAGGTCGCGAAAGACGAGCTGTCCCAGCAGCCCCGGCGCCGCTTTGGTGAGAGTGTCGAAGTCCGAGTGGTGGAAGGTGAAGGAGGCCGCGTCCTGACCGGGGGCGAGCGCCACGGTGGCGAACAGGTGCGACAGGCGCCTCCTCGTGTACTGGGCGACTCCGGCGGTGAGGCCGGTCTCGATCTGGCCGACGAGGTCGAGGAGGCGGTCGTGTCCTGGGTTGAAGCGGGATAGGTCGAAGAGTTTGTCCATGCCCTGGACAGCGGTGAAGGCGAGCTGCTTGTAGAGGCGGTTGTTCATCTCTCCAAGCTGGGCGTACGCCTTGGTCTCATAGCTGGTGGAGTGGAGCATCAGGTATTCGGAGAGCACCTCGAAGTAGAGGTAGCCGAGGAACGGGAGGGCTGGCACGGTGGCGGCGAGCTGGTCGATGAAGTCGACGTCCGGCGTTGGTGTTCCGGTGGCGTTGGCGAGGGCGGTGTCGAGGAAGGGCGCCGCCGCCTGGATGCGTCGCAGGACCGTCTGGCGGAGCTGGGCGTCCTCGTGCTCGGTGAGGAAGCTGCGGTGGGTGAGGTAGGTCCGCAGGTGGATCGCACCGAGGCGGAGGTAGTCGATCCCCTTGGGTGGCACTGGAGCGTCGGGGGTGATCTCGAAGACGAGGGTGCGGGTGTGCTTCTTGGTCTCCAGGAGGTAGGAGCCGAGGTTGTGGGGGCGCAGGCCGGCGGGCTCCGGCGTGAGGGGCGCGCAGTAGAGGGCGGCGACAAGGCAGCCCGTGGAAGCGTAAAGGTGGCCGCTGGCGCGGATGGCGTCGAGGGCGACGGTGGTGTGCATCAGGTGGATGGGGCGGCCGGAGGCGAGCGTCTCGGTCATGGCGTTGCCGCGTAGGAGCCAGCCGTTGGGGGTCTGGTGTTCGAGGTGGGATCGCCAAGCGGATTCGGTCTCGGTGAGGCCGGCGAGTCCGGGGCGGGTGGGGGTGGTGGTGTGGTCGGTGTGGGCGTTGTCCCACTCGGCATGCATGAGGTGGCCTCCTACTACGCGGGGTCGAGGATCTGGCGGGCGTGGATGAGTGCGCTGTAGTTGCTGGCGCCGTCGAGGCGGGCCTGTTCACTGCGGACGACCAGGTCGTGGGCGACGGTATGGAGCCAGGCGGGCGGCACGAGCCGCAGGTGGGACGGGTCGGGCCACCAGCGGGCGAGGGGGAGCCGGTAGCGGTCCAGGCAGTCGGCGGCCTTGAGCAGGTCGATCAGGTGCGGTGCTCGCTGGTAGAGCTGGTTCTGCTGCGGGGTGAAGCGCTCGTACGGCACGTCGTGGAGGCTGATGGCGGTAGCGGCCTGCACGAGGACGTCCTGCGGCAGCTCCCAGCCGACCAAGTCGGCGACGGCGGCGTGGTTGCGGGTGAACCAGGCCGCTGCCCGCCGGCCGTGACCGGGGTCGTCCCGGTCGTTGTGGCGCCGGCAGTCGTGGACGGCTGCGGCGACGCACAGCGCGGCTCTGTGGTCGCGGTCGAGCCCGTACTCCTGGGCGAGGATCGACGAGAGCAGCGAGACGCGGGCGTTGTGCCGGGCGCCGTGGATCGAGTCGGCGCACCGGGGCTCCGCGAACCAGGTGACGTCCGGTACCAGCATGAGCGGCGGGTGTGGCAGGGTGGGCGGCGCGGCGGAGACCTCGGGCCGCATCCCGGCGATCCAGTTCAGTGTGGACTGATCCATGACCTGGTGGTCCGGAAGCATCCGGTTCTCGGCGAGTTCTCTGAGCGACGCGGCGCCCGAGCGGTGCGTTCGTTGGGTCATGTCTGCTTCCTCGAAGGGATGGGTTCGGTGGGCGTCAAGCTGGGCGTGGCGGTCCTGACCATGGGCACACGGCCGAAGGAACTGGCCGAGCTGTTGGGCTCGGTGGAGATGCAGACCGTCCCGGCCGCGAGGGTCGTGGTGGTTGCCCAGGGTTGCCCCCTGCCGGAGCTACCGGCGTGGGTGGAGGGCGTCGAGCTGGCCGAGAACCTCGGGGTGACCGGCGGCCGGAACGTGGCGCTGGAGCACCTGCGTGACGTGGACGTGGTGATCGACCTGGACGACGACGGCCTGCTGATCGCCGACGACGTGTTCGCGAGGATCGAGGCCCTCTACGAGGCCGACCCCCGGCTGGGCATCGTCTCCTTCCGGATCGCCGACGAGACCGGGCTGACCCAGCGCCGCCATGTCCCTCGGCTGCGGGCCGGCGATCCGATGCGCGGCGGCGAGGTGACCAGCTTCCTCGGAGGCGGCCACGGGCTGTCGACGAAGATGCTGCAGCAGGTCGGAGACTGGCCAGACGCGTTCTTCTTCGCGCACGAGGAGACCGACATGGCCTGGCGGGCACTCGACGACGGCTGGAGGGTGCTGTACGTCCCGGAGCTGCTGCTGCAGCACCCGCGGACCAGCCCGACCCGGCACTCGTTCTTCTACCGGGTGAACGCCCGCAACCGCGTGTACCTCGCGCGCCGTCACCTGCCCGCGTTGCTGGTGCCGGTCTACCTCGGGGCGTGGGTGGCGCTCACCATCGCCCGCACCCGGGACATGGCCGGTCTGAAGGCGTGGTTCGCGGGCTTCGTCGAGGGCTGGCGCACACCGTGCGGTCGGCGCAAGCCGATGCGCTGGCGCACGGTGTGGACCATGACCCGGCTCGGCCGGCCCCCGATCATCTAGGCCGCAGCGGCTCGGGGCATCCATTCCGGGATCGCGCTGGGGTTCGCCCGCAGCCAGGCCACGTACCGGGCGACGCCCTCCTCGATGCCGGTGGTCGGCCGCCAGCCCAAAAGCTCCTCCATCCGCTCGACGGACGCGTACCCGCCTTCGGGGTCACCGGGCGGCATCGGCGTCTCCACGAGCTGCGTGTCGGGGTAGTGGGCACGGACCAGTTCGGCGACCTGCCGGATCGACGTCCCGGTGCCCGTACCGATGTTGACCGTCTCGTTGTGCGCGCGGGGAGCTACCAGCGCGTACAGGGTGCCGGTGGCGATGTCGTCCACGTGGACCAGGTCGCGGATCTGGTGGCCGCCGCCGTTGAGGTGCAGCGGCAGCCCGAGCGCGGCCCGCATGGCGAACCAGGCGACCACCCACGAGTGGCTGTTCTCCTTGACGACCTGCGGCTCGCCGTAGACGGAGAAGTACCGCACTACGGCGTACGAAGTGCCGACGCCGCCGAGCACGGCGGCGGTCTGGTACTCGCCCCAGACCTTGCTGTTCCCGTACACCGAGACCGGGGAGACGGCCGCGCCCTCGGTGAACTGCGCGGGCACGTAGTTGTGCACGGGCTCCGGCGAGGTGCCGTTGCCGTAGACGCTGGCGGAGGAGACGAACACCATCCGCTGCACCTGGTCCGAGGCGGCCACGGCGTCGAGCACGCGCTGGGTGCCGATGATGTTGGTATCGATGGCATCGAGCGGACGGCGCGTGCAGGCGGCGACGTCGGCCAGGGCGGCGGCGTGGATCACGTAGTCGCAGCCGGAGATCGCCTCGCTCATCAGCTCCGGGCCGGCGATGTCGCCGACGATGAAGTCCGGCTCGGTGGTGTTGATGCCGAACCGGTCGCGGTAGACCTCCGGCGGGTAGGCGTCGAGCCTGCACACCGAGATGGGGCGGGCGCCGAGCCGGCGGAGCTGGGAAGTGATGCGGCTGCCGATGAGGCCGCCCGCTCCGGTGACCAGCACGGTCTTTCCTGAAAGCTGTTCGAGGGACAAGGGAGCTCCTCTGCTCGGTGGTTGATCAGCCCTCGCGGTGCTGCGGGCACTTGCAGATGGGCCAGGTCGCGGATGCGTGGTAGGCCGCCACGTCGGGTTCCGAGTCGACGAGGACGACTCCGGAGTCGTCGTAACGGGTGCCGTCGGCCGCGACCCTGAAGGTCCGGATGTACAGGCCCTGGCGCCGTTCGGCGGGGAGCTTGAAGTCCGGGGAGTTCTCGTTCTTCACGCCGCCGACTCCCGGTACTGCTTGCGGCGACGTCGTCCAAGGGCGAGCTGACGCAAGACCTGGGCGCGCCTTCGGGCGCGTTCCCGGTCCGGAACGAAGACCGCAGCCCGGTCGCCGGCCTGGATGCAGAGGTCCACGGTGTTCACGTCGCACCCCCGGACCTGATGCCCCTGGTCACGTCGCAGGGCCACGGGCTCCCGCACCGCACGCACTGCCCGTTCTCGCTGCGGTGCTCGTCCAGCAGCATCCGGTCGTTGGTGGCCGTGGTGCTCTCGGCCGTCGAACTCGCAGTCCGGCGCGGGGTCGACGGGTTGGGGTCCACCAGCGTGGAGGAGCCGTTGAGTCTCCACGGGTGCTGTGTGCGGTCGGCAGTCGTCATCAACCTCTCCGGGTTCGCGAACTGGCGCGGCTGCCCGTCGGCGTCGAGGGACGCAACGACGGAGCTTGCCGCAGACAGCCGCGCCGCGGGCTCCCTGCCGGTGTCGGCTGCACCCTGCGGAGCGGCATGTCAGTTAGTGAACCGCCCAACCGCTACCAGGAGTACGGTGTTGGACACGCAATGCGGTTTAAGCGGTTTAACGGCCAGTCAGGCAGGTGGGCGTTGGCGTCGGCGAAGGAACCGAACGAGAAGCTGCGGGCGCTCATCGACGAGACGAAGCTCTCGGGTGATGCGATCGCGCGCCTGGTCAAGCGGGTTGCGGCAGAGCACGACGAGTTCCCGGAGACCAACAAGTCGAGCATCACGCACTGGAAGAACGGCGGCCAGCCGTCCGGGAACGTCGGGCTGTTCCTGGCCGAGGCGCTGGGCCGTGCGCTGGGCGGCCGCGTCGTGACCCTGGAAGAGATCGGCCTGATCGCCCCCTCACCCCAAGTTCCCGACTGGGACGCCGATACGCTGGGCGCGCTGGCCGAACTCGGGAGAACCGACGTGGACGTGGAACGCAGGCGGGCGCTGGGGATGGCGGTCTACTCGGTGGGCGCCCTCTCGCTACCCGGCGAGGACTGGTGGAGCCGCATGTCCGAGCGGGGCAGCGCGCGCAGCTCGGCCGCAACCCGACGGGTCGGCCCCGGAGACCTCGCCGCCGTCCGGGACATGACCACTCTGTTCTCCCAGGTGGACCAACGGCGTGGCGGCGCCCACGCCTGGACGTCCGTGGTCCAGTACCTGACCACCGACGTCACCGCCTACCTGCGCGGGAAGTTCGCCGACGAGCGCGTTCGCCGTGACCTCTTCTCCTCCGCCAGCGAACTCGCCTACCTGGCAGGCTGGATGGCGTTCGACAGCGGTCGACACGCGACCGCGCAGCGGTACTTCACCGAAGCCGTGAAACTGGCGGCCGAGGCCGGCGACCCACCCATGGCCGCCCACGTGCTGCGAGCGATGGCACACCAGGCGATCGACCTCGGGCACCACCAGCAAGCACTGGCCCTGGCCGCCGCGTCCGTCGACGGCGACCGGTACACGCTCGCCTCCCCACGGGAGCGCGCGCTCCTGGGCGTCGTCCACGCCCGGAGCCTGGCCGCCGCGGGCCGCAAGAACTCCGCCGCCAAGGCGCTGCTGCGGGCAGAGGACGACCTGTCCGCCGCCAGCGACGGCATCGCGGAACCGGACCGGGTGTTCTTCTTCGGCGAGGCCAGCCTGGCCCACGAGACCGCGTGTGCCCTGCGCGACATAGGAGACCTCGACGGCTCCGTCCGCGAGTTCCACCACAGCGTCCGCACCCGCAAGACGACGAAGTTCACCCGCACCCACGCGGTGACACTGGGATACCTCGGCTCCGTGTACGCGCAGATGAACAACATCGACCGCGCCTGCGCCACTTGGTCGCAGGCGCTCGACGCCATGGACGGCGTACGGTCCGGCCGCACCCGGCAGGCCGCCGCCGACATGCGCGCCCTGCTCTCCCCTTACCGCCGACGCGGCACCTCGACCGTCAGCGAGATCGACGCACGCGCTGCCGCGTACCTGTCCGAAACAGCCTGATGAGGAGTCACTGATGGCAGACCGTGAGACGTTCGAGGTCGAGGCCCTCGGCCACGTGGTCGGCGGCCGGACCGAACCCACTGACGACTTCTGGGGCGGAACCCGAGCGGTCATCCGGTTGGACGGATCCCTCTTCACGCCCGACGCGACCAAGGGCCTGGAGGACTTCTCGCACCTTGAGGTCGCCTTCCGGTTCCACCTCACCGACCCGACCGACCTGAACCTCGGAGCCCGCCGGCCCCGGGACAACCCGGACTGGCCGGAGGTCGGGATCTTCGGTCACCGCAACATGCGACGCCTGAACTGGCTCGGGGTGTCGCGCTGCCGCCTGATCAAGGTCGACGGCCTGGACCTCCACGTCGAAGACCTCGACGCGGTCGACGGCACCCCGGTCCTGGACGTGAAGCCGTGGTTTGCCGAGATGGGGCCGCGCGGAGAGCACCGCCAGGCCGACTGGACCACCATCATGCTCCGCGACTACTTCGCGCCAGCAGTCAGCGACTGACAGGGGCGAGGTTCACCGAAGCTGCAGGCCGCCACTGCTCAGTGGCGGCCTGCAGCTTTGGGCCGGTCAGGTTGGTGACGAGCACGTATTCCACGGATGTCGCATTCGGGCGGATGGGGCCGTCACGTGGGCGGGCGCCGTGGCTTGATGCCGCTGGCCGCCGTTCCGTGTTGACGGCCGGCGCGCGTACGGCACCGGGCAGGTGCGCTTCGGCCGGTAGTGGGCCGTCCGCAATTGAGCTTCCCCTGAGCTGGAGTTAGCTATTGCTGACAACTTGTCAGTAGCATGCCGAGGGCAGGCCTGCCCGTCCCCCTGACCACCCACGTCGAAGGTGCCCCTCTGCATGTTCATGCGCACCCTCCGGCTGTCCGCGCTCGCCGCATCCGTGGTGCTCGCGCTCAGCGCCTGTGACCCGTCGACGCCGACTGCCCAGTCGGCCGGCCCCGCCTCCGCGTCTGTCTTTGCCGTGCCCAGCCCGACCGGCGAGGTCCTGCCCGAGGCCGCCACCGGTAGCCAGAAGGTCACCCTGGTCGCCCCGTCCACGGCGCCGTCGGCCGCGGCGGCCGCTTCTGGCACAGCGAAGGCGTCTGCTGCTGCGTCCCCGTCCACGGTGCCGTCGGCCGCTCCGGCTGCTTTTGGCACGGCGAAGGCGTCCGCCGCTTCGTCCCCGTCCCCGTCCGGGACACCCGCCGTGGTGGCGGGTGCTCCCGACCTCAAGCTGGACGCCTACGACAAGGGGACCGGCAAGGCCGTTCTCGCTGTGGCCGACACCGGCAAGGGCACCCCGAGCCCTGCCGCCACGGCGGCGGCCACCGCCGCCGTCCAGGTGGGGCAGGTGATCGACAGCCCTCCGTCGGCCGTCGCGCCGCACGGCGCGCTGCTGGCGATCACCGACGTCAAGCCGGCGGGTGACGGGAAGCTCGCGGTAAGCACCCGCCCGGCCTCCATATCCGAGCTGCTCGGGTCGGCCTGGGCCAACATCAAGACCGCCCTGGACCCGCACAAGATCCAGGTCACCCCGAAGGTCAAGGACCTCAAGGCGTCCTACGTCCCGAAGCCCGGTGGCGGCGAGGGTTCGGCCTCCGCTGTCCTGCAGTTGGACGCGAATGCCACCGTCCCGCTGCCCGGCGGTGCGAAGGCCTCGCTCACCGGCTCGCTCGAACTCGACCCGAGCGTCATGTTCTCCTACCAGGGCACCCACGGCATCCTCGCCCCCGAACAGGCCAAGGTCGGTTTCGACCTGGGCGCGCGCGCCAACTGGCACCTCACCGCCGGCCTCACCGGCTCCACCGGGCAGGTGAAGATCCCGATCGCCACGCTCACCGCCACCCCCACGGTGATGGTCGGCACGGTTCCCGTCGTGATCGTCCTCAACGTCACGGTCTACGCCACGGCCCACGCCGACGGCACCGTCAGCGTCGACGTCACCCAGGAGATCACCGGTGACTGGGCCCTGCACGCCGACTACACGAAGGCGGGCGGCTGGACCTCCACCACCGAGCCCGTCAAGACCAGCGTCTCCCCGGTCAAGGCGTCGTTCGAGGGCCGGGCCTCGGTCAGCGCAGGCCTCGTCGCCGAAGGCTCCGTCGCCCTCTACGACACGGTGGGCGTGAAGGCCACGGTCGAGCCGTATCTGCGGGCGGACGTGGACGGCTCGGTCAGCATCGACTCCAGCGGCGGCAAGCCGACCGTCCATGGCAAGGCCGGACTTTACGGCGGCCTCGACGTGGACGGAGCGGTGCTGGCGCGGATCGCCATCATGGGTACTCCGCTGATCGAGAAAGACATCCCGTTCAAGCTCTACCACAACGAATGGCCCATCGTGGCCCGGGAGTTCACCTCCCCGACCGTGGGTGCCCAGCCGAGTGCCTCACCGGCGAACTGACGGCTCCTGCTGTCACCTGATGCTGCGGGGGCGCGGCCCCCCCGCCCCGGCCACCGGGCCAAGGGGGGGATTAGCCCCTTGGGCGGGCGGCCCCGCCGCGGCCCCACCCGGGGCCGGGGGCGGTGTTAGTGGGGCGC
>NZ_JBHVVI010000007.1:0-109782 GCF_042883685.1 Kitasatospora sp. NPDC058190 | reverse complement strand
GCCGGGTTTTTCACCCCCCCGACGGGGGGTGCCCTGCCGTGTGCCTCACCGGCTACCTGCCGGCTCCTGCTGTCACCTGTGGCGGGGGGGCCTCGCCCACCGGGCGGCGGCCCCGCAGCGGATCACTGCAGACTTCCTGCTTGCATGCACCGGGTGCGCCCGCGTTCGGGGACCGCGGAGCCGGCTGCGTCGACCGGCTACGAGCGCGGCTCGCCGGTGGGCGCCATGACCGCCCGGGCCAGGACATGACCTCGGATGACGAAGTGCAGCAGGGCGAGGGTGGACTGCTCGTTGACGCCCAGAGCGCGTACCGACTCCACGTCCAGCGCGTGCACGGCGGTGTAGTAGTGATGCAGGCCAGTACCCACGGCCGGGGCGGCACCGATGTAGCCCACCGTGCTGGCATCGTTCTTCAGCTGGAACGCCGCCCCGGGCAGCTTCGCCTCCGGCGCACCGGCACGGGCCGGCAGCTCGGTGGTGTCGCCGGGCAGGTCGACCAGACCCCAGTGCCAGAAACCGCTGGGGGTAGGGGCGTCGAGGTCGATGACCGTCACGGCGAAACTCTTCGTACCGGCCGGTGCCCCCGACCACGACAACTGCGGCGAGGCGTCCTCACCGCCGGGGACCCCGAAGATGCTGCTGTAGTGCTGGTCCGCGTAGGGTGCGCCGTCCTCGGTGTCCGCGCTGGCCAGCGTGAAGGACGCCATGTTCGGGTCGAGTCGGGCATAGGGATTGGCGGACACGCCTGTCTCCATACGTTTCAGCGGCCAGGGCGGCCGGGGCACTGGTTGCCGCGCACCGTCTGGCGTGCGCCGACGCATGAACCCAGTCAGCCCGGGCCGTAATCGTCGCGCAAGCAGGCTTACTCCGACCGTGGTCCAGGGCCGGTGCGGATGACGGTTCGGTGGTGGTCGTTGCGGTCGTCGGCGGGGTTGGTCATGCAGGGCCTTCCGTGTCGGTGGCGGTTGCCAGCACGACACGACGCACGGCGGCCGGGATGGATCCCGGCCGCCGGAGAAGGACATCAAACCGGCGTCTCTGCGGTGCAGTTGGCCGCTGGCCGACTACGTCAGTCGCCCTGGTGCGTCTCCTCGGTCTCACCGGTGACGAGGCGGGTGATGAGCGCGCGGGTACCGGTTGTGAGGCCGTCAAGGACCTCGGTGGCGTAGGCACTGTCGGGGCAGCGGGCGAGGTTGCGCAAGGCGGCCCAGTTGTCGGCGATGGCGGTCAGGTGCTGCTGATCGCGGCTGACGGCGGCCTGCCGTTGGGCGAGGTAGTGCTCGGCGCGCTGGTGGGCCTGGTGCCAGTCGATGTCACCGCGTTCGGCGAGTGCGGTGAAAGTCGGTCCCGGGTCGCGGTCAGCGAGGCGGATCGCGTCGATCTCCTCGACTCGTCGGCGAAGGCGTTCGTCTTCGAGTCGCTGGTCGAGTGCGACGGTGGCAGCGTCGAGGGTGAGCTGGTCTTCGGTGACCTGGGCAGCCAGGTCGGGGGCATGTCGGCGGAGACGGTCGTGCTGGGCCTGGATGGCGTCGGCCCTGGCCTTGCGCTCGCGGACCATGTCGCTGGCGGCGTCGAGGCCGAGCTTGCCGTCGCGGACTTGGTCGGCGAGGTCGGGCGCGCGCTTGAGCACGGTGTTGGCGAGGGACAGCCGGGTGCGGCTGATGTCGTGGAGCTTGGCGTGGGTGCGCAGGGAGTGTCCCGAAACTGAAAGCACCATCGCGTGGATCATGGAGCGCTGGCCCTCACTGAGGTTCCGGCGGCGCAGGTTGGAGCTGAGGATGTACGCGGTCTGGTCGGTGCCGGTGTAGGTGGTGAAGCGGGGTTCGACGCCGGCGAGTTCGCAGGCGGAGAGGCGGTTGCGGCCGTCGAGGAGGACGCCGTCGGGGTCGAGAACGATGGGCATCGTCAGGCCGAACTCCTTGATGGACTCGGCGAGGTCATACATCTCGTGCTCGGGGAGCATCGGGAAGCTGGCGGCGTACGGGTGGGTCTTCAGGATGTCTCCTTGCTGGGCGGGGATACCGGGGGCACCGGGTCGGTGCCCCCGGAGTCAGCTGGTGCCCTCAGCGCGTGCGGCGCTGGGGGCCGGTGGCCGGTGCGGCGGGCGGGGTGGCCGGGCTGGCGGGGGTGCTGTGCAGGCCGAGGGCGATCGCGGCGGGTGAGCGGAGGCGGGCGGCTTCGGCGGCGGGGTTGGGGGCGGGATTGCGGCTGGTGTGCTGGATCCGGCCGAGGAGGACCTTGGCGGGCAGGCGGGCGGTGGTCAGTTCGCGCTTGGCGGCGGCCTCCTTGAGGAGCTGGTGGGGCTTGTGGCCGCCGGCTTCGGCGTCGGTGAGGACGGTGGCGAGGGCGGGCCAGTTGGGGTCGGTGAGGATTCGCTCGGCGTGGTCAGGGACGGCCGCGCGGACGTCGTTGGCGAGGGTGTTGCAGGTCTCCTCCTTGGGCTGGCGGTGGGCGAGGGCGGTGAGTTGCTCGGCGGCGGCCTGGTCGTAGGCGGCTTCAAGGTGCTGGACGGTGCGTCGGGCGGCTTCGGCTTGCTGGGCGTGGCCTCGGGCGGTGTGCCAGCGCTCGGCCAGGATCGCGGCCCAGACGAGGCCGGCGACCAGGACGGCGAGGGTGCTGCCGTCCTTGCCGCTGCCCGCGTACACGAGGTCGCGGGCCGCTTGCCGCAGGCCGGCCGCAGCCGCGTGGTCGGCACTGACCTTCGAGCGCTGGGCACGGGCGAATGCCCGTGACGCGGCTCGCAGTTCGCCGCGCAGGTCCTCGGGCGCGGTCTGCGCGGTGGCCTCGATCAGTTCGCCGAGCGCGGTGACGTGGGCCTGTGCTCGCGCCTCGCCACTGCCGCCACCTTCCCAGTCGCCGTCGCTGTAGCCGAGGTCGGCGGAGAACGTGTCGAGGGCGTCGGTGGCGCGCTGCCACGGTGTGCCGGGCTGGTTGCGGCGGGCGGTGGGATGCTCCTCCGGCTTGCCGGCCGCGAGGAGGTCCTGGAGCTTCGGCAGGGACAGGTCGGGGGCGATCTTCCCGCCGGGGATGTAGTTCGGCTGCCCGTTGGCCTTCAGGTCGCCGGGGCGGGCGACGGAGTAGCCCTGAAGGTCGCCGGATGGGAAGCGGCGGATCTTGACCTCGACGCCATCGGCCTGGAGGTAGGTGAGAAGTTCCTCCGCGTTGCTCGCGTGGGGGATGGCTGCGCGGATGCGGTCCTGGAGCCACTCACGGCTGGTCTGTTCCCAGCCGAGACGCTTGGCCTTGTGCATCTCGGCCTGGGTGGGTCGGCGTTCGGCGGTCCGGTCGCCGGTGCCGAGCTGACGCAGGCCGTAGTCCTTCTCGATCTCGCGGCATTCGGTGCCGATGCGCTGACCGCTGTTGTGGAGCTTGGGGCGGCGGCCGTCCTCGCGGACGGTGGTGGCGAGGATGTGGATGTGGTCGTCCGCGTGGCGCACGGCGATCCAGCGGCACGCCAGGTCGTCGCCCTTGGGGGCGATGCCGGTGGCCCGGACGATGCGCTCGGCGATCTCGGACCACTCGGCGTCGGAGAGGTAGCGGTCCTCGGGTGCGGCGCGTACGGGGCAGTGCCACACGTGGTCGGTGAGCTTCTTGCTGGGCTCGCTGTTACGCAGGCGGACGGGCTCGTCGAGGTAGCGGGCCAGCTGGGTGAGGGTGGCGTTCTCGTCGCGGCCGGGGTCGGGCATGGCGAGCATGGCGAAGCCGGCGACGATGTGCGGGTCGCGGTGCTCGTCCTGGCGGCCAGGTCCGTAGAGGTAGGCAAGCAGGCCGCGGGTGTTGGAGCCGGGGTTCTTGATGGCTGCGATCACGGCGGTGTTCAGCCTTCCTGGTTGGCGGGCTGGCGAAGGGCCTTGGCGATCTCGGTGAGCAGGCCGTGCAGTTCGTCGAGGGTGCGGCGGATGTCGGCGGGTAGGTCGTACTCGCCGTTGAGCGCTCGGGCGATCTGGTTGACGTTGCTGGCGATACCGCTGATCTGGCGCAGGACGCGGGCGCGGAACTCGTGGATGAGTCGGCGTTCTTCCGCCAGAGGCAGGTCGATGAAGAACCGGCCGCCGATGAAGGCCAGGACGACGTCGGCGGCGAACCCGGACAGGCCGCGGTAGCCGTTCGCGGCGGCAGCCGCACGCAGCCGAGGCTCCTCCTCGGGTTCGAACCGCAAAGGGCCGACGCGCTCATCGCGCTTGGTGCCGGTGTGGCGGCGGTTCTTCAACTCGGCACCATCGGCAGGGCTTTCGTCAGCATCCGCTTCGCTGGCGTCGGAGGGCTCGTTGTCGGTCTCGGTCGGGCCGACGTCGGCGAGGATCTGCTTCTGGACGGCGAGGAGCTTGTCCGGGTCGGGGCCGCCCTCGGCCCCGACCTCCTGGCCCGGCGTGCCCTCGCGCCGGGCCGTCTCCGCCACCCCTGGGGCGGAGGTCCCGCGAGTCCGGCCACGAGTCGGACTCGCGGTACTACTGGCTCCGCCAGGGGCTCGACTACCGAACGCCCACCGCCAAAGACCCTTCACGGTATGAGACTTCCTCGCCTCCTCCGCGCTCTCGTCGGTGGTGTCGTGGGGGTGCTGGGTGTCGGTCACGGGCCGATCTCCTGTCGCGGGGTCGTCGAGGTGCTGTGGTGCGAGCGGGGTGTGAACGCGGCGCGCAGACCGGCTCGGGCAGAGAGCGGTTCGGCGGAAGCGCGATCCGATGCTTTGGCGAATGCCGCTGACCCTGTGTTGGACATCCGTCATACCGATTGGCAGTAAAGGGGCCGCCCGCCAAGCGCCGTGCGGGTCATTGGCGGGCGGCCACCCATGAAGCGGTGACGCGTCAGGCGGGCACCGGATGCTCACGCGCCTGCTCAGGCTCGCGGTCGGCGTGCTCGGGCTGAGGGTCGGCCTGCTCATCCCGCAGGAGCGTCATCAGCTCCGTCCGGCGCTTGCTGCTGATCGGAATCCCGGCGTCGCTGAGGGCCTTCTCGATCACGGCGACGCTGACGCCGTGCTCGGCGACGATCGGCCGCATCATGTCCACGAGCTGGTCCATGGTCTTCGCGGGAGGGCGTCCGGTGCGCTTGCGTGGCGCGACCGGTTCTTCGTCGGAGGCCGGGACGTCTTCCCTGCTCTCCGTGACCGGCGCAGGGCTGAACGGGCCGTCCTGCTCCACCCTGGCTGCAGGCTCGGCTGCCGGGGTGGGCTCGGGGTTTTCGTGCGGCGGGAGTTCGTCGTCGGCGGGCTCTGGCTCGGCGGCGACCTCGGTCGCGGCGGTGTTGTGGGCGAGGAGGGTGCCGCCGAAGAAGGCGAGGGCCGGCCATCCGGCGACCAGGATCCGCAGCCAGGCCGGGACGTTGTCGAGGTCGAGGAGTCCGGCGGTGGCGACGTTCGCGCCGAGCGAGGCGGTCAGGGCGATGGCGAACCAGGTCCAGGCGGTGCCGGCCGGGCGTCCGGTGGAGCGCAGGGTCCGCATGCGGTGCCAGGCGGCGACGAGCAGCAGGTCCACCGAGACGGGGTAGGCCCAGGCCTTCCAGCCGTGTTGCCCGGCAGCCTCGGCGATGTCGTGGAGGTGAGCGAAGGACAGGGCGCCCGCGATGGCGGCCTGTATGAGGACGGCGTCCAGGCGGGGGCGTATGGGTTTGGTGGCGGTCATGCGGAAGGGGTCCTCGCGGGTCGGGTGGTGGTGGTTTGCGGGATTGCCGTCTTTGCCGTCTTGCCGTCTTGCCGCTGCGGGACGGGCTCTGGGCTGGGGCGGGCGCGGCTGGCCGGTGGCGTCACTGCTGCGGCGGTGTTCAGGTTCGGGACGGTGCGCGTATCCGTCTTGGGGCCCGTATCCGTCCCAGCAGCATGGCCGGTGACCTGCGGTTTTACGGCAGGGACGGCAGGGACGGCACAAGACGGATGTGTTTCCCGTCCCGGGGCAGGCCCGCCGCTCGCAGCGTGGTTCGGGCGGCGGCGGGCCGGTCGCGGCGTGGGACGGTTGCCGTCCTGGAGGTGACGCCCTGCCGTCCTGGGACGGATGCGGCTTCCGTCTTGGGAGGCCGTTCCGTCTCGATAACAGGTGCTGTGACCTGCGGGTTTTACGGCAGGGACGGCAGGGACGGCAGTTCGGGGAGGCTGGTCAACCTCTGCTGCCCGTGCCTGCGCTCTCGTCCGTGGCCGTGGGGGTGATGGGGTGAACGGTAGGGCAGTAGCGGCGCCAAGCGTCGAGGAACTTGTGGCGCGTGTAGCCCTTGCGCTGGGTTCCGTCGCCGAGGCGCACGTTGCCGGAGGAGATGCCGAACTCGCGGAGCATCGAGCCGAGCCCGCGCGGGCTCAGACCACCCCGGGCCGACTCGGCCCACGGGGCCTCGGCGTTGTCGTTGAGCTCGCGCAGCAACTGGTCGGTGGTCAGGCTGTCCAGCTCGCGGTTGGCGTGGAAGATCCGGCGGATGTCGGCGAGGATCCGCGCGCCGCCGAGGTTCTCCTCCTCCGCCTGGACCTCGGCGTCGACCATCCGCCTGCACGCCTGGCGGGCCAAGCGGGGCCAGGGGCCTCCGGCGAGGTCGGCAATGATCACCAGGGGCTCCCAGGTGTCGGCGGCACGGTCCTCCACCGGCATGCTCGGCTCCAGGCGTAGGGCCCGGTCGCCAAGAGGTGCGGTCCAGCGGGCGATCCGGTCCCGGATCTCGTGAAACCCGGGGCTGTCGCGCTGAGAACGGTACGGCGAGACCGTCTCGCCCTCGGCGCGGCGGCGCATGCGGATCACGATCGAGCGGTCCATGATCGTGTCCGGGAGGTCGCCAATGCCGGCGATGGCCGCCATGGCGAAGGTATGGAATCGACGCGGGGTGTGGTCGTTGCCGACGACCCGCAGCACGTACCGGTCGCGCTGGTGCCCGGCGTTGAGCAGGCCGCGCATCTCCTCGTTCTTCTCCGCCATCTTCGGGCTGCCGAAGATCGTGTCCGCCTCGTCCACGAGCAGGGTGGGCGGCTCCTCGGTGATCGAGCGGAACACGGCAGCCGGAGACGAGTTCACCGTCAGGAGCGCCTGGTGGACGGTCTCGGTGAGCACGTCCAGCAGGCGCGACTTGCCGCACCGCTTTGCCGGCCCGACCACCGCCAGGCGCGGGGCGTGCTGCCACGCCCCCTGCAGATGTGTCGCCGCCACCCACAGTGTGGTGGCGTCCAGCGCTTCCTCGGAGGGCAGGATCACGAATCGCGCGATCCGCGCTTTCAGCTGCGCGAGCAGTTCTGCGCCCTCTGTCGTCTCGGTGTCCGGCATCAGGTCGATCCCGTCCGGGACGGCAGGCTCGGCCGGTGCCGCCTCGACGTCGTCTCCACAGGCTGTGGACACAGACTCCGGCTGTCGGGCCGGCAGCAGGGTGCCGGGCTCGCCCGGCTTGGCGACCGGCGGCCAACTCGCGATGGAAGCTGCCGGATCGGGCTGGTGGGACGTAGACTCCATGCTGAAGCTCCAGACTGGGGCGCGGGACCTGAGCCGTCGCGCGCCACCGATGAAGGTCGCGGATAAGGACTTCGCCTGGCCCTCGGTGTTCGCAGCACCGGGGGCCTTCGTGCGTCTTGGGGTCGGCGGACTGGGGATACCGGTCCGCTCAACTCGCAGGGACTGCCTGCACCTTGGCGGTGGCCCCTCGGCGGCCGAGGCCTCCGAGGGACCACGAACGTACGGCCATGCCGATGGAAGATCCACTCCATGCGGGCAAGTACGCCCACGGCAGACGGGCTTGTCGATCGGCCTCTCACCACGTCAAGCTGCATCAGCCGCCGAACCTTCACCGACCGCCGCCTCGATGCCGAGCAGGCGCAGAAGGTCCGCCGTGATCACGCGGTACTTCTTGCCCAGCCGCAGGACCCGGCAGGGGTACGCGCCGAGGCGGGCCAGCTCGTAGCCCTTGCTCCGCCCGAGGCCGATGGCGCGGTTGGCGGCATCGAGGTCGATGGCCGCCGGCAACGCGAGGAGCTCGGCCCGGCCCATCCCCTGCACCGTCGCCGACATCTCACCAGTTCGCATATGAACTCCAAATCCAGGCTTCCCCTGAGTAGGGGGCGGCGGAGTGCCGCAACGGAGAGGAGCTTTCCAGTAGCTACTGTGTCGATATGACACAACGCGGAAATGAAGACTGGTCCACCGACGACGAAAACGCACTCGACTGGCACGAACGGATCACCAAGGACGTGATCCAAGCAATCACCCGAAGGAGGAAGTGCCTTGGACTGTCCGCGCAGGATCTGGCCGACGAAACAAGGGACTTGGGCCACGAAGTCCCTCGGAACGTCATCGCCAACTGGGAGTCTGGCAGGCGCAAGACGATCACGATTCCCGAGCTGATCATCGTGGCCGAGGCTCTGGAGACCGCGCCGGTCGAGCTGCTCTACTCCCCTGCCCTCGGCGGGCATGTCGACTACCTGCCGGGAACCAGCACCGGCCGCTGGGCGGCCCTCACCCGCTTCACCGGAGAAGCCCCCCACACGATGGGGATGTACCGACTCTGCCTCTACCGGGAGCACGCCCGGATCTGGCAGGAGATCCAAGAGGAACATCACGACGCGGTCCAGCTGGAGTTCACATTCTTCCGGAAGGACTGGCCGTCCGACGGGAAGGCGAAGTTCGACGCTTTCGTCACCGCTATTCGCGAGCGACTTCACCCCGTCAGAGCACAACTGCGCGAGATGGGCTGGGAAGTCCCCCGTCTCACCTCGAATCTCGGCTTTCTCGACGCCGAGCTTCCCCCACTCAAAACCGACATCGACTTGGAGGACGAATGAAGGGTTCCACCTACCACCGCTGCTACTGCCGCGACGCCGAGACCGGCAAGCCGCTCGGCAAGGCGTGCCTGAAGGCCGGCAGCCGCAAGCACGGCTCCTACTCCATACGCCAGGAACTGCCCAACGCCGAGGACGGCACCCGTCGTTCGTTCAACCGCGCCGGCTACGAGACGCTCAAGGAGGCGCAGGCCGACCTCGACCACATCCGCGGCCTGCTCGCCCTCGGCAAGGAGGACCCGGACGACCTGGCCCTGGTCGCCGATCTGCTGGTGAAGGTCGCCGACGAGAAGGCGCAGCTGCCCGACATCGAGGAGACCCGCCGCCGCCTGAAGACCGGTCAGGACCTCTCCACCCGGGTCACCGTGGGCGAGTGGCTCGACACGTGGCTTGGCGGCAAGAAGATCCGCAAGTCCGGGATCACCCGCTACGAATCCGACGTACGGATTCACCTCAAGCCCCGGATCGGGCACGTCCGCGTCGACCGGCTGCGGGTGAGCACGCTCGCCGAGATGTTCACGGCCATCGCCGACGCGAACGAGGAGATCCTGGAGAACAACGCCCTGCGGCACGCGCTGAAGGCCGAGCTCGCCACGGTTCCGATCAAGGGCGTGGAGAACCGGGCCCGCCGCAAGGCTCTGCGGGCCGAGCTCGCCGAGATGCCGCCGTTCCGGCGCACGACCGGTGCGGCCACCCGCCAGCGCATCCGCGCCACGCTCCGGACCGCCTTGAACGCCGCCATCCCCGAGGGCCTGATCACCTTCAACCCGGCCGCTCATGTCGAGCTCGACCCGGCGACCAAGCCGAAGGGTCTGGTCTGGACGCCCGAGCGGGTCGCCCAGTGGCAAGAAACCGGCGTGAAGCCCTCGCCCGTGATGGTCTGGACGCCGCAGCAGACCGGCGCGTTCCTCGACTTCGTGGCCGACGACCGCCTGTACGCGATGTGGCACGTGATCGCCCTGCGCGGGCTTCGCCGGGGCGAGGCGTGCGGGCAGCCGTGGTCCGAGACCAATCTCGACAACAGCTCGTTGACCGTGACGGCCCAGCTCGTGCAGGACGGCTGGGAGGTCGAGGAGTCCGACCCCAAGACCGACGGGAGCTTCCGGACGGTGGCGCTGGACGACGACACGGTGGCCGTCCTGCGGCGTCACCGCGAGCGGCAGCGGAAGGAGCGGGCCGACTGGGGGTCGGCCTGGAAGGACACCGGGCGGGTCTTCACCAACGAGGACGGTTCCTGGCTCCACCCGGGCAAGGTCACCGACATGTTCGAACGCCTGGTATCCGCATCCGGCCTGCCGCCGATCCGGCTGCACGACCTCCGCCACGGCGCGGCCACGCTCGCTCTCGCGGGTGGGGTCGACATGAAGGTGGTGTCCGAGATGCTCGGCCACTCCTCCATCAAGATCACGTCGGACACCTACACCAGCGTCCTGCCCGAGCTTGCCAAGGACGCCGCCGAAGCCGCCGCGAAACTTGTCCCCCTCCAGCGGAAGACCGAAGCCGAGGCTCACGCCAAGGCCGCCGCGAAGGCTGCGGCCGAAGCCGAGAAGGCGAAGCGGAAGGCCGCGAAGAAGGCGAAGTCCAAGGCCAAGAAGACCAAGGGCTAACCCAAGATCAACACCCGCGCTCACGCATCGCTCACGCAAGCGATCTTGTAGCGCGTCACTGACGCCTGCCCGCACGTCAGGAAACAACAAAAGGCCCAGGTCAGCGGCTATCTGACCTGGGCCTTCTCTGAGCCGCCTGCGGGATTCGAACCCGCGACCTACGCATTACGAGTGCGTTGCTCTGGCCAACTGAGCTAAGGCGGCACCGCTGCCATCTGCGGTGGCAACGCGGGTCAGTCTACACAGGTTCGCAGGTGATCCGTAGCCAGGGCGGACGGGGGACGGACGAGGACGGGCGGGGCAGGGAGGGGGGTGGGACATGGGTGGGCAAAGGGGGATGGTTTTCGCTTCAATCGATCGCCGGTACGACGTTACGATGAGCGCCCCCTGCCACCCCTTCCCCACCCCGGAGCGCACCGTGCTCGGCGTCAACGACCTGGCGACATACATCCTCGGCGCCCTCGTCATCATCCTGCTGCCCGGCCCCAACTCGCTGTACGTGCTGTCGGTCGCCGCCCGGAAGGGCATCCGGACCGGGTACCAGGCCGCGGCGGGCGTGTTCGTCGGCGACCTCACGCTGATCAGCCTGACCTCGCTGGGCGCCGCCTCGCTGCTGAAGGCCAACCCCGCGGTGTTCGCGGTGGTCAAGTTCGGCGGGGCCGCGTACCTGCTGTGGATCGGCTTCGGGATGCTCCGCGCCGCCCGCCAGCTGTGGCGCGAGCGCCGGGCCGAGGCCGACCCGGCCGCCGAGGCGGCGCCGGAGGCGGTCGAGCGGCCGTTCCGCCGGGCGCTGGTGATCAGCCTGCTGAACCCGAAGGCGATCCTGTTCCTGCTGTCGTTCTTCACCCAGTTCGTCGACCCGTCGTACGGGCAGCCCGCGCTGTCCTTCGGCCTGCTCGGCGGGATCCTGCAGACCTTCAGCCTGCTCTACCTCTCCCTGCTGATCTTCGCCGGCACCACGCTGGCCACCGCCTTCCGCCGTCGCAAGCGCCTCTCCGCGACGCTGACCAGCGGCGTCGCCGTGCTGTTCGCGGGCTTCGCCGCGAAGCTGGCGGTCTCCTCCGCCTGACGGCAGGCGGCTACCGGTCGCAGCGCTTGCCCTGCTCCGGCGCCTCCCCGGTCAGCAGGAAGTGGTTGACCGCGCCGTCCACGCAGGTGCTGTGCCGCCCGTACGCGGTGTGGCCGTCCCCGTCGTAGGTGAGCAGCCGGCCGGACTCCAGCTGGCCGGCGAGGGAGCGGGCCCAGTCGTACGGGGTGGCCGGGTCGCGGGTGGTGCCGACGACGACGATCGGGGCGGCGCCGGCGGCCCGGATGGTGTGCGTCGCGCCGGTGGCCCGGACCGGCCAGTAGGCGCAGGTCAGCGCCATCCAGGCCATGTCGCGCCCGAAGTGCGGCGAGGCCCGCTCGAAGTCCGGCACCGCCCGCTGAACGTCTTCCGGCGAGCTGAAGGGGGCGGGCAGGTCGAGGCAGTTCACCGCCGTGTTGGCGAACATCAGGTTGGGGTACGAGCCGTCCGCCCCGCGCCCGTAGTACTCGTCGGAGAGCTTCAGCAGGCCGGTGCCGTCGCCCGCCCGGGCGACGGTGAGCGCGCTGCGCAGCCTGGGCCAGAGGAAGTCGGCGTACATCGCCTGGATGATCCCGGTGGTCGCCTGGGAGCCGGTGAGCCGACGCCCGTTGTCGGTACTCGGCAGCGGGTGAGCGTGGACGGCCGTGAGCAGGGCGGTGAGCTGCTCGCCGACCTGCTGCTCGGTACGGCCGAGCGGGCAGTCCTCGTGCTTGACGCAGTCCTTGGCGAAGGCCGCCCAGGCGGTCTCGAAACCGCCGGCCTGGGTGCGGTTGCCGGCCACCGAGTCGAGCGCCGGGTCCATCGCGCCGTCCAGCACCACCCGCCCGACCCGGCTCGGGAAGAGCCCGGCGTAGGTGGCCCCGAGGAAGGTGCCGTAGGACTTGCCGACGAAGTTCAGCCGCTCGTCGCCGAGCAGGGCGCGCAGCACGTCCATGTCGCGGGCCGCCTCGACGGTGCCGAGGTGGCCGAGCGCGGCCCCGGCCTGCCGGTGGCAGCCGTCGGCGAACTCCTTGTCGGCGGCGACCAGCGCGTCGATCGCCCGCTGGTCCCCGGGTTCGAGGTCGACGGCGGTGAAGGCGTCCATCCGCTCACCGCTCAGGCAGCTGACGGGGTTGCTGCGGCCCACCCCGCGCGGATCGACGCCGACCAGGTCGTACCGGGTCCGCACCGAGCGGTCGTACGTCCGGGCGACGGCCTCCAGGTACTCGATCGCCGAGCCACCGGGCCCGCCCGGGTTGAGCAGCAGGGAGCCCAGCCGGGCGTCGACCCCGGCCCCGGAACCGGAACCGGAACCGGGAGCGGGAGGAGAACCGGGTTGGGAAGCGGATTGCGCACCGGATTCGCCCGGTACGGCCGCCGCCCGGACCGCCGAGAGGGTGAGGTCGCCGTCCCCCGGACGGCCGTAGTCCATCGGCACCTGGAAGGTGGTGCACTCGAACCCGCCGTCGCAGGGCTGCCAGACCAGACGCTGCGCGTAGTACGGCGCGAGCGCGTCCGGCACGGCGGCGGGTAGCGGCTCCAGTGGTGTGACGCCGGCCGCGACGGACGCGTCCAAGCCGGTCGAGTCGGACGGCCCCGCACTGCACCCGCTCGCCGGAACCGCCAGCAGCCCGGCCGCCAGCAACGCGGCCGCCGCCCGGACCCGCCGTCCGAAGACCCTCATCCGCTCCCCTTCCACGCATCCACGAATCCACGAACCCTGCGAACCCCCACGAACCCCGCGAATCCACGAACTCCGCGAACCACGGAAACCACAGAAGCCACAGAAACCACACGAAAGAACGAGCACGAAGGTACGGGAGCGAAGAAACGCGGTTGCCCGGCACCCACCCCGGGCACCGGGCAGCGTAACGCCCGCTCAACCGCCGTTCAGGACGCCTTCGCCAGCGCCTCGGCCAGGAACTGCGCCGCCTGCCGGACCAGCCGCAGCCGCTCCCGGTCGGGGGTGTAGTCCTGCACGTTGTCCGAGATCCGCACGTCCGCCTTGGCCGCCGGGCCGGGGCCCGCCTTGAGCGCGGTCTGGAGCGTGCGGGCCGTGTCCAGCCCGGCGGCGTCCGCCTTGGCGGCGGCCAGCAACAGCTTGGCCGCGCTGCCCGCCGGGGCCTCGGCGCCGGCCTGCGTGAGCGCGGCGGCGTCGTACCGGCCGGAGACCGCCGCGGCCGCGCCGTACAGGTCCGGACGGGCCAGCCCGGCGGCGGCCGCGCACGGCGCGCCGCCCTCGACGCCGAGGGCGCCCCAGGAGGCGGGGCCGGGGGGCAGGGTGCGGAAGGAGGCCGCGATGGTGGTGCGCAGCGTCGCGTCGTCGGAGACGGCGGCCGGGGCGGCGGCGATCAGCTCGCAGGGGTGCGCGGTGCCGTTCGGCGCCTCGGGGGCGACCAGGATGAACGCACGAGCGCGGCCGGTCTGCAGGGCAGCGCCGACGCCTTCGAAGACGTCCGGGACCTCGGCGTCGGCCGTCTTGCCCGGCGTGGAGGCGTGCATCACGACGACGGGGAAGCGCGCGTTCGACTCCTTGGCGTACTGCGGCGGCAGCCAGACCCGGACGTTGCGCGGCTTCCCGTCGGGGCCGAGCACGGCGGACTGCAGCAGCTCGCCGCCTCCCGGGTGCCCGACGCTGTCGAAGCGGCTGACCGCGGTGGGCGTCGCGGCAGCGGAGGTAGCGGTGGCCGACTCGGTCGGCGTCGGCGGTGCCGCCGGCTGCCGGACCGCCGGACTGGCGCCGGAACCCGCCCAGTCCCCTGCTGCTGCGGCGTCCACGGCCGGCTCCGCCCGATCCGCCTCCTGACTGCCCCGGCCGAGGCCGCCGAAGGCGCCGAGCGCGGTGAGCAGCGTCAACGCGGTGACGCACACTCCGCAGACCATCGCCCCCGCCGCCCGCAGCAGCATCGGCCACCGGTCGCCGGCCAGTTCGTAGGTCTGGGCGGCGCGCAGGTCGCGCCAGCGCTGGAGTGCGCCGCGCGCCAGCCAGATGCCGCCGACGGCGGCGACCAGCAGGGGGATGACGAGGAGCGGACGAACCACGGAACGCACCACCTCGGAGGAGGGCCGGCGCCGGACCGGACCCGGTGCCGTCAGGGAGGCGACCGCTCCGGCGGCGGGCCCCGACACAGGGGAGCCCGGGGTACGGCCGGGGCGCAGTCGGCCCCCAGCGTGCACAACGGGCGCGCTGTCACACGCGGGTGTGCCCGGCGAGTATCGCCCGTTCACTCGAAGGTGGGACGGCAGGCCGCCTCCGGGAGGCCTACGGGGGGACCGTAGGCCCACGGGGAGGACGAGAGGCCTACAGGGAGGACGGGAGGCCCACGGCGAGAAGGGAACGGCCTCAGCCCGCCCGCAGCGCCACCGTCATCGCCTCGACCGCCAGCAGCGGGTCCACGTTGCGGTCCAAGGCCGTACGGCAGGCGAGCACCGCCTCGATCCGGCGCAGCGTGCTCTCCGCCGGCCCGGCCTGGGCGACCCGGTTCAGCGCCTGCCGCTGGTCCTCGTTGGCGAGCGCGCCGGTGGAGCCGAGCTGGATCGCCAGCACGTCCCGGTAGAAGCCGAGCAGGTCCAGCAGCGCGACCCCGAGGGTCTCCCGACGGGTGCGGGTGGCGCGGCTCTTCTGCCGCTTCTCCAGCTCCTTGACCGCCCCGGCCATGCCGCGCGGCGCCTTGCTGCCCTCGGCGGCACCGTAGGCGGCCTTCAGGTCGTCGGTCTCCTTGGCGTCCTGGGTCTCGGCGAGCGCCTCGGCGTCGGCCTTGGCGGTGTCGACCAGGCGCTGGGCGGCGGCCAGGCAGCCGCCGATGTCGGAGACCTCCAGCGGGATCCGCAGCACCTCGGTGCGGCGGGTGCGGGCCTGCTCGTCCACCGCGAGGCGGCGCGAGCGCTCGATGTCGCCCTGCCCGGCGAGCGCGGCCAGCCGGGCGGCCTCCGGCTCGACCCCGTCCCGGCGGACCAGCATGTCGGCGACGGCCTCGGCGGCGGGCGTGCGCAGCACGAGCAGACGGCAGCGCGAGCGGATGGTCGGCAGCACGTCCTGGACGGAGGGGGCGCAGAGCAGCCAGACGGTACGCGGGGAGGGCTCCTCCACGCCCTTGAGCAGCGCGTTCGCGGCGGCCTCGGTGAGCCGGTGGGCGGCGTCGACGAGGATCACCGACCAGCGGCCGCCGGTCGGGTAGCTGGAGGCGCGCAGCACCAGGTCGCGCATGTCGCCGACGCCGATGGACAGCCCGTCGGTCCGCACGTACTTGACGTCGGCGTGGCTGCCGGCCAGCACCGTGTGGCAGCCGTCGCAGAACCCGCAGCCGGGCGTGCCGCCGAGCGCGAGGTCGGGGCTGGTGCACTGCAGGGCGGCGGCGAAGGCGCGCGCTGCCGTGACCTGCCCGGCGCCGGGCGGGCCGGTGAACAGCCAGGCGTGCGTCATCAGGGAGGCGTTCCCGCCCCGGCCCGGGGCGGCGCCGCGACCGGCCTCGACCGTCGCCCCGGCCGCCCGGGCCGCGGCGGTCAGCTGCTCGACCACCCGCTCCTGGCCCACCAGGTCGTCCCAGACGGCCACTGCTGCTCCCAAGCTCCGTACGACAGCGCTCCCGGCGCCGATTCCCCGCCGTCGAGCATACGTCTCCGCTCCGACAGCCACTGCTCCGTCCGGGTCACGCCCGTACGGCTACGGGCGGCGCCGCCAAGGGCCACTGCCCCGACGACGCCGCCCGCCATCCGTGACGAAACGGGCTCAGCCCCGGCGACCCCAGCGCCGGCCCTTGCCCTTGCCGCCGTCCCCACCCCGGTCGTCCCCGCCCCGGTCGTCCCCGCCGCGCCGGTTCCCGCCGTCGTGCGGGCCCTGCGGCCCCTGGCCACCGCCCTGCTCCCAGCGGGCCCACTCGTCGCGCGAGCCGAGCAGGGTGTCGGTCAGGCTCGGCAGGTCGTCCATCGGGGTCTCCTCGGCCCACTCCGGCCGAGGCCGCTCCGCCGTGGGCTGCTCGACGCCCGGCTGCTCGACGGCGGGCTGTCCGGCACCGGGCCGCTCCACGGCGGGCTGTCCGGCACCGGGCCGCCCGGCACCCGCCTGCCGCCCGCCGACCACCGGCAGCTCACGCGTGCCGTCCGCCGGCTCGCCGGAACGGCGGCCCCACTCGACCGGGGGCAGCACCGCGGTCTCATCCGCGGCGGGAACCTTCGGCAGCACGGCGGTCTCGTCCACCGCCGGCACCTTCGGCAGCACCGCGGTCTCGTCCACCGCCGGCACCACCGGCAGCTTGGCAGTGGCGTCGGCCGCCTCGGCAGCCCGGACGGCCGCCGCCTGCCGGTCCCGCAGTGACAGCTCCCGCGTCGCCTCGTCGCCGAGCCCGGCAGAGGCACCCGACGCGTCCGAAGCACCCCGCGAGGCACCTGGGGCACCCGGGGCCTCCCCCGGCGTCTCCTGAACCGCCCGCAGCTCCGTGGTGGCCGCGTCCCCGGCCTCGGCCCGCCCCTCGGCCCGCCCCGCAGCCGTCTCCGCCGCGGCGGCAGCCGCCGCGAGCGCCGCGGCCTGCGCCAGCCGGGCCTCCTCGGCCCGCTGCAGTGCCTCCTCCGCCCGGCGCCGCTGCTCCTCGCGGGCCAGGTCCCGCTGCCGCTGCAGCTCCGCCTGGGTGGCCGCCTCGTCGGCGATCCGCTTGCGCTCGGCGGCCTCCGCGGCCAGTCGGGCCTGCTCCTCCGCCCGCCGACGGGCCTCCTCCTCGGCGCGGCGCTCGGCTTCCTCCTCCGCCCGGCGACGGGCCTCCTCCTCGGCCTTGCGCCGGGCCTCGGCGGCGGCCCGCTCGGCCTCCTCCTTCGCCAGTCGCTCCTTCTCGGCCTGCTCGGCCCGCAGCTGCGCCAGCACCTCCTGACGCTTGCGCTCGGCGGCCTCCTCCTCAGCCCGACGACGGGCCTCCTCGGCGGCGCGCCGCTCGGCCTCCTCCTTCGCCAGCCGCTCCTGCTCGGCGCGGGCGGCCTTCTCCTGCTCGGAGAGCGGCAGCTCGCGGTCCAGCCGGTGCCGGATGGCGGTGGTGACGAAGCCGGGGGCCTGGCTGCCGTCCACGACCAGGTAACGCGAAGGGTCGGCGGCCGCGAGGGCGAGGAAGCCGGCCCGGACCCGCTGGTGGAACTCGGTGGGCTCGGACTCCAGCCGGTCCAGTGCCTCGGTGAAGCGCTCCCGGGCCCTGGTCGGGTCGACGTCCAGCACCACGGTCAGGTCGGGCAGCAGCCCGCCGGTGGCCCAGCGGGAGATCCGGGCGACCTCGGTGGCGGCCAGGTCGCGCCCGGCGCCCTGGTAGGCGATGGAGGAGTCCATGTACCGGTCGGTGATGACCACGGCGCCGCGGGCGAGGGCCGGCCGGATGACGTTCTCGACGTGCTCGGCCCGGTCGGCCGCGTAGATCAGCGCCTCGGCGCGGTGCGACAGGCCGGTGTTGCCGACGTCCAGAACCAGGCCGCGCAGCCGTTGCCCGACCGGGCTGCCGCCCGGCTCGCGGGTGAGCACGACCTCGTGTCCCTTGCCGCGGATCCACTCGGCGAGCGCCTGGGCCTGGGTGGACTTGCCGGCGCCGTCGCCGCCCTCCAGGGCGATGAAGAAGCCGGTGCCCACGCCCCGGTGTGGCACCGGGCCGCTGCCGCCGCGCACCGCGTCCACCAGGTCCCGGGCGAACGGAGCGGTGCCGCGCCGGTCGTCGGTGCGCAGCAGCACGACGGCGGCGAGCACCAGCGTGAGCAGCCCCGAGGTGGCGACCGCGAGGGCCGCGCCGCCGTGGATGAAGGTGAAGGAGCCGGGCTCGACGGTGCCGTACTCGACGTCCCCGTAAGCTGCGGCGATCAGCGGGACGACCACCAGCGCGGCCGCGACCACGGCCCGCAGCACCGCGTAGAGGTGCTCGGTGACCTTCGGCAGCCGGGCCTCCTCGACCTCCTGGGCGAGCAGGGTGCGCCCGGCCGAGATGACGAGCCCGGCGGCCAGGCCGGCCAGCACGGTGAGCAGCAGGACCAGCACGAAGTCCAGCACCAGCCCGGCCAGGATCAGCGCGACACCCTCGGTGAGCAGCGCCAGCGCGAGCAGTCGGCGGCGGGAGAGCGAGGGCAGGACGGCCCGGGTGAGCCGGGCGCCCAGCGCGGGGGCGCCGGCCGCGGCGAGCACGGTCAGGCCGTAGCCGATCGGCCCGGCCCGGTGCTCGGCGGCGGTGAGCAGCGCCAGCGCGGCGACACCGGCCATCGAGCCGAAGCCGGCCGCGACGGCGAAGGTGAAGTACGGGGCGCTGCCGGTACGACCCTTGCTCAGCGCGGGGCCGGGCGTGGCGTCGGTCGGGGCGCGCAGGCCGGTCAGCGGCGAGTGCGGGGCGACGGCCACCGGGCCGCCGGGCAGCTGCTGGAGGTAGCCGCGGGCGGCCGAGGCGGCGAACAGGCCGGCCGAACCGAGTGCGGCGAAGGTCAGCTGGTGGGCGCGCAGCCAGTCCGAGCCGAGCGCCGCGCCGATGTTGTTGAGCAGGGTGAAGGCGACCAGGCCGACGGCCGCGAGCGGCACGGTGACCCAGCCGGTGAAGCGGTCGACGCTGCGGACGGTGTCCAGGTTGGCGGCGGTCGGCCGCTGCTCCGCGGCGGGCGCGTACGGACTGGCCGGCGGCAGCAGGCCGGGGACGACGGCGGCCTTGGCGATCCCCCAGATCCGCTCGGCCGCGCCGGTGAGGAACACGGTGGCGAGCAGCACGTAGGTGGCGGCGCCGGAGGGCCGCGGTCCGGAGCTCAGCCAGACCGTCCACCAGGGCGCGAGGCCGATCAGCACGGCGCGCAGCGCGTCGGCGCCGAACAGCGTCCAGCGCCGGTCGAGCTTCTCGGCGACCAGCCGGTGCAGCGGTTCCAGGAGCGCCACGCCGACCAGCCCGGTGGCCGCCACCCGGACGGCGAGGACGGCGGCGGTGGCGAAGGCGAGGCTGCGCGGCAGGTCGCCGAGCTGGCCGCCCTGGGCGGCCGCGATCACGGTGAGCGCGAGCAGCACCAGCAGGCCGAGCCGGTCGGCGGTGCCGCCGATCAGTTGGGTGGTCCACAGGCGCCGGTAGGGGCGGGTCCGCAGCAGCGCCCGGGCCCGGTCCACGGGGGTTCCGGCAGGCGCGACCTCGGACAGGTCGGCCACGGTGGCTCCGGCAGCCGGGGCGGCGCTGGGGGTGGGCTGCTCCTCGCTCGTCATACGGTCAGCGTAGCGGGCTGGGCTTTGCCCGATTGAGACGAACGGCGTTCCGGACCCCGGTCATCACCGGGCTGTGACGATCCCTGCACAGACCTCGGGCCCGCGCCCCGGGTGGGGGCGCGGGCCCGAGTCCGCTCTCGGCGGGCTGTCGCAGGATCAGCCCTCGTCGGTGGCGGCGTCCTTGCCGGCTACGGCCTCGCCGGCCGCGGTCTTGGCGGCCGTCTTCTTCGCGGCCGTCTTCTTCGCCGTCGCCTTGGTCGCGGTGGTGGTCTTCTTCGCGGCCGTCTTCTTGGCGGCGGTCTTGGTCGCCGCCGTCTTGGTGGTCGTGGTCTTCTTGGCCGCCGCCTTCTTGGCCGGGGCCTTCTTCGCCGCCTTCTTCACCGGCCCGCGCGCCCGCTTCTCGGCGAGCAGCTCGTAGCCGCGCTCCGGCGTGATGGTCTCGACGTCGTCGTCCTTGCGCAGCGTGGCGTTGGTCTCGCCGTCGGTCACGTACGGGCCAAAGCGGCCGTCCTTGACCACCACCGGGCGCTCGCTGACCGGGTCGGTGCCCAGCTCCTTGAGCGGCGGCGCGGCGGCCGCCCGGCCGCGCTGCTTGGGCTGGGCGTAGATCGCCAGCGCCTCGTCGAGGGTGATCGTGAAGAGCTGGTCCTCGCTGGTGAGCGAACGCGAGTCGGTGCCGCGCTTGAGGTACGGGCCGTAGCGGCCGTTCTGCGCGGTGATCTCCGCGCCCTCGGCATCGGTGCCGACCACGCGCGGCAGCGAGAGCAGCCGCAGCGCGTCCTCCAGGGTGACGCCGTCCAGCGACATCGACTTGAACAGCGAGGCGGTGCGCGGCTTGACCGCGTTCTTGCCGGTCTTGGGCGTGCCCTCGGGCAGGATCTCGGTCACGTACGGGCCGTAGCGGCCGTCCTTGGCGACCAGCATGTTGCCGCTGACCGGGTCCGGGCCGAGCTCGAAGTCGCCGCTGGGCTTGGCCAGCAGCTCCTCGGCCAGCTCGACGGTCAGCTCGTCCGGCGGCAGCTCGTCCGGGATGTCGGCGCGCTGGCCGGGCTCGCCCTCGACGACGGAGGCGCGCTCGACGTACGGGCCGTAGCGGCCGACCCGCAGGGTGATGTCGTCGCTGACCTTGAACGAGCTGATCTCCCGGGCGTCGATCGCGCCGAGGTCGGTGACCAGCTCCTTCAGGCCGCCCAGGTGGTCGCCGTCGCCGTTGCCGGCCTCGGCGGCGCCACCCGCGACGTGGCCCTCGCCCTCGCCGAAGTAGAAGCGCTTCAGCCACGGCACGGACTGCGCCTCACCGGCGGCGATCCGGTCGAGGTCGTCCTCCATCTTGGCGGTGAAGTCGTAGTCGACGAGCCGGCCGAAGTGCTTCTCCAGCAGGTTGACCACGGCGAAGGAGAGGAAGGACGGGACGAGCGCCGTTCCCTTCTTGAACACGTACCGGCGCTGGATGATCGTGTCGATGATCGACGCGTAGGTGGAGGGGCGGCCGATCTCCCGGTCCTCCAGCTCCTTGACCAGCGAGGCCTCGGTGTAGCGGGCCGGCGGCTTGGTGGCGTGGCCCTCCGGGGTGATCCGCTCGGCGGCCAGCGGGTCGCCCTGGGCGACCTGCGGCAGCCGGCGCTCACGGTCGTCGAGCTCGGCGTTCGGGTCGTCGGCGCCCTCGACGTAGGCCTTCAGGAAGCCGTGGAAGGTGATGATCTTGCCGGAGGCGGAGAACTCGACGTCCCGGCCGTCGGCGGAGGCGCCGCCGACCCGGACGGTGACGGACTGGCCGACCGCGTCCTTCATCTGGGAGGCGACGGTGCGCATCCAGATCAGCTCGTACAGCTTGAAGTCGTCGCCGGTCAGGCCGGTCTCGGCGGGGGTGCGGAAGCGGTCGCCGGAGGGGCGGACGGCCTCGTGCGCCTCCTGGGCGTTCTTGACCTTGCTGGCGTAGGTGCGCGGGGCGTCCGGCAGGTAGTCGGCACCGTAGAGCTGGGTGACCTGCGCGCGGGCGGCGGCGATCGCGGTGTCCGACAGCGTGGTGGAGTCGGTACGCATATAGGTGATGAAGCCGTTCTCGTACAGCTTCTGGGCCACCTGCATGGTCCGCTTGGCGCCGAAGCCCAGCTTGCGGCTGGCCTCCTGCTGGAGCGTGGTGGTGCGGAACGGCGCGTACGGCGAGCGGCGGTAGGGCTTGGACTCGACGCTGCGGACGCTGAACGCGGTCTGCTCCAGGGCGGCGGCCAGCTGGCGGGCGGCCTGCTCGTCCAGGTGCAGGGTGTTGGTGCTGCCGGCCTTCAGTCGGCCGTCCGAGCCGAAGTCGCGGCCGCTGGCGATCCGCTTGCCGTCCACCGAGGCCAGTCGGGCGCCGAAGGTCTCCGGGTTGGCGGAGTCGGCCGGGGTGCGGCCGGTGCCGAAGGTGCCGACCAGGTCCCAGTACGAGGCGGTGCGGAACGCCATCCGCTCGCGCTCGCGCTCGACCACCAGACGGGTCGCGACGGACTGCACCCGGCCCGCCGACAGCTTCGGCATGACCTTCTTCCACAGCACCGGCGAAACCTCGAAGCCGTACAGCCGGTCGAGGATGCGGCGGGTCTCCTGGGCGTCGACCAGGCGCTGGTTGAGCTCGCGCGGGTTGGCCACGGCCTCCTGGATCGCCGACTTGGTGATCTCGTGGAACACCATCCGGTGCACCGGAACCTTGGGCTTGAGCACCTGCTGGAGGTGCCACGCGATGGCCTCGCCCTCGCGGTCCTCATCGGTGGCGAGGAAGAGCTCGTCGGACTCCGCGAGCAGCGACTTCAACTTGCTGACCTGGGACTTCTTGTCCGCGTTGACCACGTAGATGGGCGCGAAGTCGTGGTCGACGTCCACCCCGAGGCGGCGCACCTCTCCGGTGTACTTGTCCGGCACCTCGGCCGCGGTGCTGGGCAGGTCGCGAATGTGCCCGACGCTCGCCTCGACGATGTAGCCGGGGCCCAGGTAGCCCTTGATCGTCTTCGCCTTGGCCGGCGACTCGACAATGACGAGTCGCTGTCCGTGCGCGGTCTCGCTGCTCGGGGACACCTTCGCTCTTCTCTCCCGGTCCTTATGTGGCTGGTCGGCGCGGGCAGCACGGGCTGCGCTCCGCCCGACCCCTCCACCGTCCCGGGCTGCCGCTGAACGACACCCCACCAGCGGAGTGTGACCGTACCCCGGCCACCCTTGTCAAACGGACGGATCCCGCGTTTTCACTTGCCGGGCTCACCGACGCCACTCGAACGGTAACCCGATGACGGAGGTTCGCGCCCCGTGGAGGGGGGCTTCGGCAGGTTCCGGAGGATGGAATGACGGATTTCAAGATCTGTCAACGGAAAAATCGCCGCACTTCCGGTATTGCGCTTTCCGGATCGCGCCAGGGGCCACTGGCATGGCCGGTGCGGCCGAGGTGTCCGGTACGGCAGGTACGGCCGATGCGCTCGGTACGACTGGCCCGTCCGGTGTCGCTGCCAGCTCAGCGGCCGGCCGCAGCCAGCAGTCCGGCGCCCGCCGCCACGCAGCACACGCCCAGGGCGCTCCACAGCAGGTCGGTGACCGCCGCCCGGCCGACCTCCCCCGCCGCCAGCACCGCCCGGCAGGGCCGGTCGGGGTCGTAGCAGACCCGCACCGAGGCGCCGGGCGCGAAGCGCTCCGGACGGCGCAGCGGGGTGTGCCCGCGCGGACGGGTGAGCACCAGCTCCGCGATCCGGCCACCGCCGGGCCCTTCGGCGGCCGGGGGCAGCACGGAGAAGGAGAGCAGCGGCGCGCTGTCCAGCTGCCCGTGCGCCTCGTTCTCGGCGACGACGGTGGCCACCGCCGGCACCCCCCGTCGGCGCACCCGGTGGCGAAGGCGCACTTCGACGGCGCACCAGAGCAGCAGCGCGCCACCGAAGAGGGCGAGCACCAGCCCGCCCACCGTCGCCGTCGTCGTGTCCACCCCTGGCCCCCGGCTCCCCAGCTCTGTCCACAGCCTGTGGACGGAGAGCCTCACAGCGGCGGACCAACGGGGCACGGCCGCCCGGGGGCCGCCGGACGAACCGGAGGGTACGGGCGGGTGAACCGGGGGTCGTCCGCGAAGCGTTCCACCGGACGGGGCCAGGCAGGGGCTGGACAGGGACCGGACAGGGGCCAGGCGGGGACCGCCTGGCCGAGGCCACCGAAGCGGTCACCGAAAGCGGGTCACCGAACGGGGTTGATGAACCCCTGCTCGGTCAGCAGCCGCAGCGACTCCGGCACCCGGTCCCGCAGGACCACCCGGTCCTCGCCCAGCAGCTGCGCGATGGCGTCCACGATCTCGCCCGCCGCCAGCGACCCGTCGCAGACCCCGACGAAGCCGGCACCCACGGTGTCCACCTTGGTGGCCCGCCGCATGCCCCGGTTGTGACGCAGGATCACGTGCTCCGGGTCCTCCGCCCCCGGCGCGCCGACCTGCTCCTGGACCACCTCGTCGGCCAGCACGTAGCGGGCCGCGAGCAGGCCCGCGTCGTCGTGCGAGCGCAGGAAGTCCTGCCGGTCGAACCACTCCTCGATGTGCGGGCCGAGCGGCTGCTCCACCGGGTGCGGCCACTCCTCCACCCGCACGATCGGACGCTCGGCGCCACTCGCCCGCAGGGTGATCCAGCCCATGCCGATGCCCTCGACCCGGCCCGCCTCGAAGGCGTCCAGCCACTCGCCGTACCGGGCCTGGTAGTCGCCACCGGGGCCGCGGTGGTCGCCGCCGTCGCGCAGCCACAACTCGGCGTACTGGGCCACGTCCTGGACCTCGCGCTGGACGATCCAGGCGTCCAGCCCGGTGCCCGCCACCCAGCCGGCCAGCCGCTCGTGCCAGTCCTCGCCCTTGACGTGCTGCCAGTTGGCGAGCAACTGGCAGTAGCCGCCCGGCTCCAGGTGCTCGGCGGCCGAGCGCACCAGGTTGCGGCACAGGTCGTCCCCGGCCATGCCGCCGTCGCGGTAGGTGAACCGGCCGGCCGGCGAGATGACGAAGGGCGGGTTGGAGACGATCAGGTCGAACTTCCGCTCCCCGACCGGCTCGAAGAGGCTCCCGGCGACCGCCTCGGTGTTGTCGAAACCGGACAGCGCGAGGGTCAGCTCGGTGAACCGCAGCGCGCGCGGGTTGAGGTCGGTGGCGACGACCTTCTGGGCGTGCCGGGCCGCGTGCAGCGCCTGCACGCCCGAGCCGGAACCGAGGTCCAGCGCGGCCCGGACGGGGCGGCGCACGGTGATGTTGGCCAGCGTCGTGGACGCGCCGCCGACCCCCAGCACCAGGTCCTTGCGGGCCACCCCGTGGGCCGTCTCCCCTGAGCCGATGCCACCCGCGCCGCCCACCGCGCAGCCCAGGTCCGAGACCACCCAGGCATCCGAACTGGGCATCCCGGCCACCTCGTTGGCGTACGGGCGGACGTCCACGGTGGCCCGCACCAGGTCCCCGTCGGAGCGCAGCCAGCCGTCCGCCAGGCAGTCCTCCACCGGCAGCGCGGCAGCGGCCGCCTGGTACGGCACCGGCTGCTGCAGCAGGAACAGCCGCACCAGGGTCTCCAGCGGGCTGCCGCCCCGGGTCGCACGCAGCGCCGGGACGGCCTCGCTACGGGCCAACGCCGCGTATCCGGTGGGGCCCAAAAGGTCCAGGCACCCGTCAGCGGTGAACGATGCGGCCAGCAGCGCCTCGCGCAGCTTGGCCAGACGGGTCGGGTCGAGAACGGGGCTACTGATCACCCCGCCATTGTCCCCCGCCCCACGCCACCCCCGCCCCACCAGCCCGCCCGGGGCGCACCCACCCGAGCCCGAGCCCCGGCGTGCGCCCCTCGGCGGACACAGCAGCCGCGGCCGGAGGGCCGCTCCCGTGAGCGGCCCTCGCCGTTACTCCTGCTACTCCCCGTCCTCGATCAGCTCGCGCTGGGGGCCGGGGTGGAGGGGGCGGCCGCCGGGGTGGTGGCAGCGCCTGCGGAGGGGGTGGCCGCCGGGCTCGCGCTGCCCGTTGCGCCGGGCGTGGGGGTGCCGTTGGGAGCGCCGGTCGTAGCGGACGCTCCGGCGCTCGGGGTCGCGCTCGCGCCCCCGGCGGCCGGGGATCCGCTGGCGCTGCCGCTCGCACCGGCGCCCGGGGCGGCCTGGCTGGGCTTGCAGCCGTCCTGCTTGGCCATCGCGGCGCCGAGCTCGCCGCGCTGCAGCTTGCTCTGCGCCTGGGTGGACAGCGAGGCCAGCTGCTGCACCTGGTCGGCCACGCTGCGCAGCCCGTCGGCGAACTTCGCCTGGTCGTTGTTGGGCAGCGCGTCCAGCTTCTTCTGGACGTCCTGGTAGCCGTCGGCCGCCTTCTTCAGCTCGTCGACGGTGTCCTTCTGCAGGGCCGCGCCGTTGTCCACCTTGGGCGCGCCGGCCGCGTCGATGGCGCTCGCGATGTCCTGGTTGGTCTTGGCGAGCCGTCCGATGTCCGTCGAGAGCCGCTTCTGCAGGTCGGCCGGGGCCTCGCCGGTCTTCACCTGGCCGGTGTCGGCGAGCGCGGACTGCGCCTGGGCGATCGGGTCCTTGGCCGCGCCGCAGACGTTCGACGCCCAGGATTCCAGCTGCTTGCTGTTGTCGTCGCCGCCGCAGCCGACGGCGCCGAACGCGAGCAGCACGCCGAGGGCGGGTACGGCCAGCAGTCGCTTGTTCACCGGGAGAAGCCTTTCGGTTTCGGTCGTCTTCGGTCGTCGAACCTACACGTCCGCCGTCCGAGCCCCGGTTCCCGGCTGCTCAGCCCCGGTCGGCCGGCCCGGACTCCCGCTCCCGCCCCGCACTCCCGCCCCCGGCCGCCGCTCAGGCCCGCTCGACCCGGATCGGATCACCCGGCCGGACGGTGCCCAGCACCTGGGCGTCCCCGTCGAGCGTGCCGAGGACGTTGCAGGGGCTGGCCAGTCGGGACTCGCCGTCGCGCGAGATCGGCGTCGGCCCGTAGGGCAGGGCGAGGCTGTCGCCGTCGGTCCAGAACGCGACCGTGCCCGGCTCGACCACCTGCCGGGCACCGTCCTCGCGCGGCACGCTGACGGGCGTGCCGAAGTAGACCTCCTCGCCCCAGGTGCTCGCCGTCGATTCGATCGGCAGCTCGGCCCGGAGCGCCTCGGTGGTGGGCGTGGTCCGCAGCGTGGCGGTGGCCTGACCGGCCGGCCACAGGATGCGAATCCGCATGTGCTTTCCTCTTCCGCGACAGGTCCGATCAGCGGTCGGACCCGGTCGTGCCGGAAGCAGCGAACCGCCAGGATCAACAAGTTGTCAACGGGATCCCAGGAGTCGGGACCGGGGCACCGGAGGCGGCGCGGGCCGTCAGACGGCGACTGAGGCGACCGAGACCGGCCAGCTCATCCGGATCACAGCACCGCCGGTGCCATTCATGACCTCCAGGTCCTCGACCAGGCCGGTGATCACGGCGAGGCCCAGGGTGTCCTCGTCCGGGTCGCCGCCCTCGTCGGCACCGGGGGCCGGGTGGGCCTCGGAGCCGGCTTCGTCCTCGACCTCGATGAGGAAACGCTTCTCCTGATCGGTCAGCGCGACCCGGACCGTGCCGCCGATGCCACCGCGCTGGTGCAGACCGACCGCGCGGGAGCACGCCTCACCGACCGCGAGCCGTACCTCGTCGAGCACCGACTCGTCGACCCCGGCCCGTCTGGCGACGGCCGCGGCGACCAAGCGGGCCGTCCGCACGTGCTCGGGAAGCGCGCTGAATCGAAGTTCGACGGTTGCCATATCTCCCCTTCGGGGTGCTCCGACGGGGGCCGGAGGTACGGCCCCGGTGGGCCGGACGGGCCGGCCCCTGAGCGACCGGGAAGCACCGGGGCCCGTGCGGGCCCCAGCGCCCCGGACGCGTGGGACGGGCGGGCCGACCGCGGGGGCCGGCCCGGGCGCGTCAGTCGGTCGCCTGGACCGCGTCCTCCACCGAGGTGTGGATCGGGAAGACCTTGGTCAGGCCGGTGATCCGGAAAATCTTGAGGATGCGCTCCTGGTTGCAGACGAGGCGCAGCGAGCCCTCGTGGGCGCGCACCCGCTTCAGACCGCCGACCAGCACACCCAGGCCGGTCGAGTCGAGGAAGTCAACGCCCTCCATGTCGACGACGAGGTGGTACTTGCCGTCGTTGACGAGCTCGACCAGCTGCTCCCGCAGCTTCGGGGCGGTGTACACATCGATCTCGCCGCCAACCTCGACGACCGTACGATCGCCGACTGCGCGGGTCGACAGGGACAGGTCCACGGAACCTCCAGCACCTTGCCTTGCTACGTCATGTGCGATCCTCGGCCGGACGGCCGCCACCGCATGGTCGCGAGCCCGGGCGCGCCAAGCCAAACGCGTGGCAAGCCTCAGCGCTGCGACCCACGGCCGTACGGCCGTCACGGCCACATTCAACCACCTGCGACCATGCCCGCACGATGGCTTACGACGATTCTGCGTCACGCCGGTGACACACTGGGTCCCCATGCCGCCCCGACACAGCCTGCCCGAGGCACTGCTCACGACCCTGGCCACCAGTCGGGGGCGATCCGACCGGCTCACCCATACGGAGCACCTTCCCGCCCGACCTGCACGTTATTCGCCGTGGCCCGAGTCGATCCGACCGGAGATCGTGGCCTCGGCACTCGCCGTCGGGGTGGAGCGGCCCTGGGCGCACCAGGCAGAAGCGATGAACCTGGCCAAAAGCGGCCAGACTGTGGTGATCGCCACAGGCACCGCCTCGGGCAAGTCGTTGGGCTATCTGGCACCGGTGCTCAGCGACCTGCTGGAGGGCACCGAGGCCCGCAACGGCCGCGGCGCCACCGCGCTCTACCTGGCCCCGACCAAGGCGCTCGCCGCCGACCAGCGCCGCCGCGCCGCCGAACTCGCCCCGCCGAGGGTCCGGGCCGCGCTGTACGACGGCGACACCCCGCCCGAGGAGCGCGAGTGGGTCCGCCAGTACGCCTCCTACGTGCTCACCAACCCGGACATGCTGCACCGGGGCATCCTGCCCGCGCACGCCCGCTGGTCCTCCTTCCTCAAGGTGCTGCGCTACGTGGTCGTCGACGAGTGCCACAGCTACCGGGGCGTGTTCGGCTCGCACGTCGCCCAGGTGCTGCGGCGGCTGCGCCGGATCTGCGCCCGTTACGGTTCGTCACCCACCTTCCTGCTCGCCTCCGCCACCACCGCCGACCCCGCCGCCACCGCCCGGCGCCTGACCGGCCTGCCCGCCGTGGCCGTCACCGAGGACGCCTCGCCGCGCGGGCCGATGGTCTTCGGCCTCTGGGAGCCGCCGCTGACCGAGAACGTCGGCGAGCACGGCGCCCCGGTGCGCCGCACCGCCACCGCCGAGGCCGCGCACCTGCTGACCGACCTGGTCGAGCGGCAGACCCGGACCGTCGTGTTCGTCCGCTCCCGCCGCGCCGCCGAACTCGTCGCCCTCCAGACCCAGGACCAGCTCGGCCGACCGCTCGCCGACCGGGTCGCCGCCTACCGCGGCGGCTACCTCGCCGACGAACGCCGGGCCCTGGAGCGCGCCCTGCACTCCGGCCGGCTGCTGGGACTCGCCTCCACCTCCGCTCTCGAACTCGGCGTCGACATCTCCGGCCTCGACGCCGTCCTGATGGCCGGCTACCCCGGCACCCGGGCCTCGCTCTGGCAGCAGGCGGGCCGGGCGGGCCGCGAGGCCCAGGGCGCGCTAGCCGTCCTGATCGCCCGGGACGACCCGCTGGACACCTACCTGGTGCACCACCCGGAGGCCCTGTTCGCCGCACCCGTCGAGGCCACCGTGCTCGACCCCGACAACCCGCACGTGCTCGCCCCGCACCTGTGCGCGGCCGCCGCCGAACTGCCGCTCACCGACGCCGACCTGGAGCTGTTCGGCCCCTCCACCGCGCCGCTGCTGCCGGTGCTGGAACGGCGCGGCCTGCTGCGCCGGCGCGCCGACGGCTCCTGGTACTGGACCCGCCGGGAACGCGCCGCTGCTGCCGTCGACCTGCGCGGCAGCGGCGGCAGCCCGGTGCAGATCGTCGAGGCCGACACCGGTCGGCTGCTCGGCACGGTGGACGCGGCGGCCGCCCACGCCACCGTCCACACCGGGGCCGTCCACCTCCACCAGGGCCGCACCTACCTGGTCCGGGAGCTCGACCTGGAGAACTCGGTCGCCCTGGTCGAACCGGCCGACCCGCCGTACACCACATCCGCCCGTGACATCACCTCCATCTCCGTCCTCGACACCGACACCACCGTCCCGTGGGGCGAGGGGCGGCTCAGCTTCGGCTCGGTGGAGGTGGTCAACCAGGTGGTCGGCTACCTCCGGAAGCGGATCTCCACCGGGGAGATCATGGGCGAGAGCAAGCTCGACCTCCCGCCCCGCACGCTGCGCACCCGCGCGGTCTGGTGGTCCGTCACCGAGGACCAGCTGCTCGACGCGGACCTCCCGCTCGACCAGCTGCCCGGCGCCGCCCACGCCGCCGAGCACGCCTCGATCGGCCTACTGCCGCTGTTCGCCACCTGCGACCGGTGGGACATCGGCGGCGTCTCCGTCCCGCTGCACCCCGACACCGGGCTGCCCACCGTGTTCGTCTACGACGGCCACCCGGGCGGGGCCGGCTTCGCCGAACGTGGCTTCCAGCGGGCCGTCGAGTGGCTGACCGCCACCCGGGCGGCGATCGCCTCCTGCGAGTGCGAGCGCGGCTGCCCGTCCTGTGTCCAGTCGCCCAAGTGCGGCAACGGGAACGACCCGCTGGAGAAGGCGGCCGCCGTCCTACTGCTGGATGTCCTGCTGGCCGGGGCACCTGACGCGGGGTCCGGGCCCGGCCCGGAGGGCGCGGAGTCCGGATCGAGCCCCGAGGCGGCGGGGTCCGGGCTCGGCCCGGAGGGCGCGGGGTCCGGGCCCGGCCCGGAGGGCGGGGCCTCGAGCGGTTCATGAGGCCGCCGCCGCGCCGCCCGGGGCGTCACCGAGGCCGTCCTCGGGTGCGGTGAGCGGGGCCCGTACCGGTCCGGCCCGGGCCCTCGCCCGCGCCGGGCCGACCGGCAGGTGCACCGGGAGCCCGCCGACAGGCACCTCGGCAACCACCTCGACGGCGTCCGCCGACCGGTCCACCGAGCAGGACACCAGGCCGGCCCCCTGTGCGGCGGCGATCCCGGCGGCCCGACCGCAGCCGCCGTCCGGCTCCAGCAGCAGCCGGTCCGCCGCCGCGAGGGCCGCCAGGTCGGCGGCGGACTCGGCCCGGTGCCGGGCGGCGACCACCGCACCGACCGCGATCGTCGCGGCGAACACCGCCGTGCCCAGCATCGCCAGCGCGAGCAACCACACCGTCGCCGAGCCCGCGTCCGGCCCGCGCCCGCCCACCGCGGCGGCCCGAGCGGTACGGGCCCGCCCCAGCCGCCCCACCGCCCGTCGAGGGCCGCTCAGGAAGGCCACGCGCCACCACCTCCTCCCGAACCGCTCCTCCCCAACACGTCCTCCCGCTGCGCCACCGCCCGCGCGCCGAGCCGCACCGCGAGCAGACCGCCGAGCTTCCCGGGCGCCGCGCACGGCGCGTCCACGTCGACCCGCACCGTGTCCGCCGCGACCGCGACCCGGACCTCCGCCCCCGGCGGGGCGGCCGCCCGGGCGAGGTCGGCGGCGTCCGCCTCACCGCGTGCGGCCGCTCTGGCGCCGATCCTGGCCGCGTCCACGCAGTGGATCTGCGCGGCCGCCGCGAGCACGCCCCAGATCAGCATCGCCGCGAGCAGGACGAGCGCGGGCAGGGCCACCGCCGTCTCCGCCGTGGCGAAACCGCCGTCGCCGCGCCGGGCCGGCCGCAGCGACCACGGCCGGGCGCCGCCGCTCGCCGTCCTACGTGGCATGGAGCGCGCGTTCCAGCATCTCGGTCAGCGCCCCGGTGATGGTCGCGCTGGTCACCACCTTGTACAGCCCGGCCGCGAGGGCGCAGGCGCCCAGCGTTCCGACGGCGTACTCGGCCGTGGTCATCCCGGCGTCCGACCGGCGCCGGCGGCGGGCCAGCCGGCGGGCCCGGCCGACCACCGAACGGCTCTTCCGCCGCCACGTCCCCAGCAACTGCCGGAGCGGGCGCCCGGTGTCGGGCCTGATCGCGATCACTGCGGTCATCGATGCCTCCTGTTCGATCTCTTCCGCGACTCCGGCCGATCCGGAGCCGACGTTCATTCACATGGACTGGGCGAAACGGCTGGTGAGGCCGACCACCACCGGCACGACCCCGATCAGGACGAAGGCCGGGAGGAAGCAGAGCCCCAGCGGGGCGGTGGCGAGCACCGCGGCCCGGCGGACCCGCGCGTGGGCCGCGCGGACGGCGGCCGTCCGCTGTTCCTGGGCCAGCCCGATCAGCGGACCGGCCGCAGGGGCTCCACCGAGGCTCGTCCGGACCAGGCAGCGCGCCAGCGGGGCCAGCGCGGCATGCTGTTCGCCCAGTCGGGTCCAGCACAGTTCCGGCGGGGCACCCAGGGCCAGTTCGGCCCCGATCGCCGCCAGCCGCGGCCCCAGCGGCGCGCCCACACTCCGGCCCACCGCCGACACCGCCGCCGAGGGCAGCGCCGCCGACCCGAGACAGGCCGCCAACAGCTCTGCACCCAGGGGGAGTTGCCGGGTCAGCAACTCGTTTTCCCGGGCCGCCCGACGGTCCGCCGGTGACCGCGCCCGGGCCGACCACCGATGGACGCCCACCGCCGCCAGCACCCCGGCGACCGCCCCGGCACCGCCACCGAGCAACACCGCCACCGCGAGCCCGGCGCCGACCGTCGGCGCCACACGCCGCCAGGGCCCAACACTCGGACCCTTCGGCCGTGTTCGCTTCCGCACCTCCTCCCGCTCCCGCGCCCAGGCGGACGCCCGCCGCCTGGCTCTGCCCCGCACCGGCGCCACCACGGTCGCCACTGCCGCCACCACGGCGCGCCCGGCCACCGCCCACTCGAAGCCCCGCATCACCCGGCCCCCGCTCCCCCGCCGAGCGCCCGCGCCCAGACGAGCCCTCGACGCGCACCGCCGCGCTCCCTTGCCCCCGGAGCCTGAGCACCGCCCCCGGGCCCCCGAGGAGGCTCCAGCGCTCCCCGGGCCGCCGCCCGGACGATGCGGGCCGTCCAGAGCACGCCCAGACCCTCCAGGGCCGCGCCCGCCACGAGGCAGCCCAGCCCGGCCGACGTGTGCAGCAGGACGTTCAGCGGACGGGCCCCGAGTGCGCCGCCCAGCAGCAGCCCCGCGCTCGGCAGGGCGGCCAGGACGGCGATCGTCGTCCGCGGCCCGGCCAGTTCCCCGGCGATCTCCTCCGCCAGCGCCCGCTCGCCGCGCAGCGCCTCCGCGACCCGGTCCAGCGCGGCGGCCAGCCCCGACCCACCGTCGGAGGCGACTCGCCAACAGGCTGCGACGGCCGCCGCCCCGCTGCCGCCCGGCAGTTCGGCCAGCAGCTGGAACGCGGCGGGGACGTCCCCGCCGTAGCGGCCCGCCGCCAGCCGGGCCACCGGCTCCTCGCCGAGCCGGCGCAGCCCGTCCGGGTCCGCCGCGAGCCGGGCCGTGACCAGGTGCAGCGCCTGCTCCGGCGTCGAGCCACCGCGCAACTCACCCGCCAGCGCGGCGCAGAACTCCACCACGGCCGCGGCCCGCCGCCCGGCCTCCACCGCCATGCGCCGCCGCAGCCGCCACCTTCGCAGCGGCAGGACGGCCAGCACGGCCGCAAGTACCGGCACCGGCGAGGAGACGGCCTGCCCGGCGACCAACCCCACCGGCAGCATCAGCAGTTCGGGTGCCAGCAGCTCCGGGAGCCGAGCCCTCGCACGCCCCGCCGCCTCCGGGCCCGGCCCGCCCACCGGAGGCCCGCTGCCCGCCAGCACCAGTCTGGAGCGCCGCCCGCCCGGCAACTGCTCCTGCACGGCCCGCCACGCGGCGGCCGCCAGCAGGAACAACACCGCCGTCCAACAGAGCGCCAGTTGACTTCGCATCACATCGCCGCCGTCCATGTCATCGCCCCTTCCTGCCCCAGGTCCCGAGCAGTGCCAACGCGGCCACCACGCATCCGGTCAGCAGCGCCACGAACCCGAGCTCCACCAACCGCAACTCCCGCGCCGCCCCGCCTGCCGACAGTGCTGCCACGATCACCACCGCGCTCACAACGGCCCCGCCCCGGGCGGCACTCCGAGCGTCACCCCGCGCGCCGCCAGCAAACCGACGAGCCGTTCCCAGCCCGCCCCGGGCACCAGGCCGCCCGTCGCCGGAAAGGCCACCGCCGCAGTGGTCACGGCCAGCCCGTCGCGGTCCCCGGCCAGCGTGTGGATCTCCGCCACCCGGCGGCGGCCCGAGCCCGGATCCCGGACCAGGTGCACCACCACGTCGAGCGCGGCCCGCAGTTGACTGTGCAGCGCCGGCCGGTCGAGCCCGGCCAGCGAGCCCAGCGCCTCCAGCCGGACCGGCACGTCCGCCGCCGTGTTGGCGTGGACGGTGCCGCAGCCGCCCTCGTGCCCGGTGTTGAGCGCGGCCAGCAGGTCCGACACCTCGGCGCCGCGGACCTCGCCGATCACCAGCCGGTCCGGCCGCATCCGCAGGGCCTGCCGGACGAGGTCCCGCAGGGTGAACTCACCCAGGCCCTCCTGGTTGGGCGGTCTGCTCTGCAGCCGGACCACGTGGGGATGGGCCGGTCGCAGCTCGGCGGAGTCCTCGGCGACGACGATCCGCTCGTCCGGCCCGGCCAGGCCGAGCAGCGCCGCGAGCAACGTGGTCTTGCCCGAGCCCGTCCCACCGGAGACCAGCAGCGAAAGCCGTGCCCGCACGATGCCGGCCAGCAGGTCGGCGCCCTCCGGCGGCAGCGCCCCGCCCGCCACCAGCTCGTCGAGCGTGAAGGGCCGGGGTCGGCAGACCCGCAGCGAGATGTGGGTGCAGCCGGCCGCGATCGGCGGCAGCACCGCGTGCAGCCTGGTGCCGTCCGGCAGTCGGGCGTCCACCCACGGCCGGGCGTCGTCCAGGCGCCGCCCAGCCGCAGTGGCCAGCCGATGGGCCAGCCGCCGCACCGCCTCGGCGTCGGCGAAACGGACTCCGGCGGCTCGGTGCAGACCGCCGCCACGGTCGACCCACACCTCGTCCGGGCCGTTCACCAGGACGTCGGTGACGTCCGGCGCCGCCAGCAGCCGGTCCAGCGGGCCCGCACCCACCAGTTCGGCGCGCAGCGAGCGCACGGTGTCCAGCACCTCGTCCCCGCCGAGCGGCGGCCGGGTGGCCCGCAGCACGGCCGCGACCGATCCCGCCGTCGGGGCGGCCCCCGACTCGGCCAGCCGCAGCCGCACCGCGTCCACCAGCTCCGCCGTCCGCTCCTCGCGGGCCGTCCGACCGTACGGGCAGGGCCCGTGCCCGGCCTGTGGCGGCCCGCCGGGCGGCGGCACGCTCCTGAGCGGCCGGTGCTCCCGCGCACCGTCGCCCGGGCCCGGGGCACCACCCCGAGGGCCTGTTCTGCGAAGACGGACCATCAGTACACACCTCCTCCGACCGCCGGCACCGGCGGCAGTACCTCGTTCAGGAAGGTCGCGCAGAAGCGCGCGAGCGGGCCGCTCTCCCGGATGCCGGGCGGGACGCCCTTCTCGACGTCCTCGGCGAGACCGGGCTCGGGTTCCAACTCCCCGGCCAGGTCGAGCCGCAGCCCGCGGGCGATCCGGTGCGCCGGGAGCCCGCCGGCGCGCACCGGCCGGACCACGGCCCGGACGTCCCCGAGCCGCATCCGGGTCGCCGCCGCGACCCGGTCGGCGGCCGCCACGGCGCGCAGCTCGGCCGGGACCACCAGCAGGGCCAGGTCGGACTGCTCCAGCGCCTGCCCGGCGGCCGCGTCGAGATGGCGCGGCACGTCGACCACCACCAGCCCGCCGCGCCGCCGGGAGGCGGCCAGCACGCTGCGCATGGCCTCCGGCGGCACCGTCAGAGTGTCGCCGCGGTCCCAGGACAGGCAGGACAGCGCGGAGAGCCGTTTGAGCGCCGGCAGCGCGCGGGCCAGCTCGGCCCCGCTGACCCGCCCGCGCGAACCCGCCAGGTCGGGCCACCGCAGCCCGCGGGCCGTCTCACCGCCGAGCAGGATGTCCAGGCCCCCGCCCAGCGGATCGCCGTCGATGAGTATGGTCCGCCGACCCGTGCGCGCGGCCGTGACCGCCAGGGCGCAGGCCAGCGTGGAGGCCCCGGCCCCGCCCCGGCCGCCGAGCACGGCGACGGTGACCGCCGGGGAACCGACGCCCTCGGCCGCGTCGGCGATCCGGTCGAGCAGCCAGGCCTCGGCATCGGGCAGGAACAGCACGTGCTCGGCGCCGAGTTGGACCGCTCTGACCCACACCCCGGGGTCGTCCAGGTCCAGCCCGAGCAGCAGCACCCCGCCGCGCCTGCCCAGTCCGGCGCAGCGCTCCGCCTGGTCGTCCCCGACCAGGATCAGCGGGGCGCCCTCCCACAGCTCACGCGTCGGCGGCGCGCCGCGGATCAGCCGAGGCTCGGTGCCCGCCGCCGCGCAGAGCCGCAGCAGGTGCTCGGCCAGGCCCTCGTCCTCGGTGACGACGAGCGGCCCGGCGGCCTCGGGGCCCTCGGTGGTGAGGTGGTCGGCGATCGGCGTCGACATGGTGTTCTCCCCTCTGCGCCACCGGCCACCAGGGGCGGGGCGCGCTTCGGACGGTTGCGGCGGACGGTCGCCCGGCAGACCTCCGGAGAGGAAGGGGATGAGGCCCTGCCCGGCGACCGCCGCCGACCATCACGGTGGGGGGAGATCCGGATTCCGTCATCCACGTTCCGATTACCTGTGGATAACTCGTGGGTTGTGGATGAAAACGTTCACCCGGGCGGGGGGCTAATCGGCGAAGAATTGACGAAAGGGGGTCACGGAGATGAACCGGCCACTCACCGCACCCCGGCCGAACACTCTCCCGACACCCCCTCGCAGCCTTCCGCGCACCTCACCGCGGCGGTCCGGCGGAGCCGATCGGAACCAGCCGCGTGGGCCGTGTGAGCCATGAGCAAACGGCAACGCAGAGTGACGAAAGGTGGGGGACGGGCCGAGCTGTCGACACCCCCTGTACACCGTCGGCCGGGCGGTCACGGAAGCCGCCGCGAAGGACTTTCAAGCCCTGAAAATGGCCCCGGACGTGCGACGACCCCCGCCGGGGGGGAGAGCGGGGGTCGTCTATCCACAGCCCGACTCGGGGGGGAGGAGCCGGACCGGGTTAGCACGGTCGCGAACGATCCGTGACTTCCATGGTGTACCCGAGCGGCCAGAAACACAAACCCGCACGCCCGCGAGTACGCCGAATGGCGGGGTGTTTTGCGGCTCCCTCTATCCTCGGTTCCCGTGGACACCACCGAGAACGCCGACGACCACGCCGACGAGTCCCAGGGCGGCACCACCGGGCCCGGGGAGCCGGTCGCACCCGCCAGCCCCCGGCCGGGCGGGCTGCGTGCGGCCGCCTTCTTCGACCTCGACAAAACCATCATCGCCAAGTCGAGCGCGTTGGCCTTCAGCCGCCCGTTCTACCAGGGCGGCCTGATCAACCGTCGGGCGGTACTGCGCAGCGCGTACGCGCAGTTCGTCTTCCTGGTCGGCGGCGCGGACCACGACCAGATGGAGAAGATGCGCGAGTACCTCTCCGCGCTCACCCGGGGCTGGAACGTCCAGCAGGTCCGCGAGATCGTCGCCGAGACACTGCACAACCTGATCGATCCGATCATCTACGACGAGGCCGCCTCGCTGATCGAGCAGCACCACGCGGCCGGCCGGGACGTGGTGATCGTCAGCAGCTCCGGCTCCGAGGTGGTCGAGCCGATCGGCGCGCTGCTCGGCGCGGACCATGTGATCGCCACCCGGCTCCACGTCGAGGACGGCTGCTACACCGGCGAGATCGAGTACTACGCCTACGCCGAGAACAAGGCCGCCGCCATCCGGGAGTTGGCCGAGACGGAGGGCTACGACCTGGCCCAGTCGTACGCCTACAGCGACTCGTCCACCGACCTGCCGCTGCTGGAGGCGGTCGGCCACCCCTCGGCCGTCAACCCCGACCGAGCGCTGCGCAAGGAGGCGCAGGCGCGGGAGTGGCCGGTGCTGGTCTTCGACCGGCCGGTGGAACTGCGGCGGCGGCTGCCCGAGTTCTCCGCGCCGAGCGGTTCGGTGCTGACCGCGGTGGCGGTCGGGACGGCCCTCGTGACCGCCGGGGCCATCTGGTACCTGGCCCGCCGACGCCGCCCCACCGCCTGAGGCCCCAGGCCAGCACAAAGTCCAACAAAACGGGCAATCGGCACAGACTTCTCGTTTCGGGTTCCCCTTTCGGCCGAAACGCGATACAAATGAAGCACGGCCCGCGAGACCCGGTCAGGACCGAAGAGGTCAAACCGACAACGCAGTTCAGGCCCACGGACCGCGTGTACAGATATCCAGGCACCCACATGCAGCCGACCCGCTGTCGGGCCGCCGGACCAGACGAACGGGCAGGATCCCCGTCTGATCGGCACTTCCGGTGCATGCTTGGTCACCCGGAATCTGCACCAGCGGCGGCACCCAGCAGGATCAGGTGCCGCCGCATCTTCCTGTCCACGGGCGCCCGCTCAGACCATCCCGCGCTGCATCGCCTCGCAGACCGCGGTGCTCTCGCGCACGCCGAGCCGCAGCGCCCACCCGCAGTGCGCGATCCAGGCCGCCATGCCCTCGGGCGTGCCCGCCAGGTAGCCCGCGAGGGCCCGCCGGTAGGCGTCGGTGCCCAGCTCCGCCAGGCCGACCTCGGCCGGACAGATCGACTTCGGATCGAGCCCCTCGGCGATCAGCACGATCCGCTGGGCGGCCCGCGCGATCACCCCGTTGTACGCACCGAACGGCCGCAGGGCGAGCAGTTCGCCGTGCACCACCGAGGCGACCACCAGGGCCGGCGTCCCCACGCCGTGACCCTCCGCGCGGGCGACCAGCAGCCGGGAGAGCTGGTCCAGCCGGGCCGCGACCTCCTCCGCGCCCGGCGCGGGCGGCAGCACGGGCGCCGGCCCGACCGCGACGTCGACCTCGACGCTGTCCACCGGCTCGAGCTCCAACGGGAACAACTCCTCGGCGACCTCCCCCGCCCGTCGCGGCCGACCGGCGGCCGGGTCGGCGTCGCCGACCGCGAGCAGGTGCAGTCGCGCCAGCACCTGCAACGGCGAGTGCCGCCAGACGCTCAGCAGCTGGCCGGCCTCGGCGGCGATCCGCAGGGCCGCGCCGATCGTCCGGGCCTCGGCGTCCGCGCCGAAGTCGGTGCGGCGCCGGACCTCCTCCAGCGACCAGTCGGCCCCGGCCACGGCCGCCGACGCACGGGCGCCGCGCAGCGCGGACTCGGAGGTGACCTCGGCCGCGCGGCGGCGCATCACCCGGTGGCCGTAGAGCCGGTCGACGGCCTTGCGCACCTCGGCGACCGCGTCGGGCACCCCGGGGAGCTGGGCCAGCGGGGCGAGGGGATCTGTTCCAGTGCTCACCTACCCGAGAGTAATGAACAGGCGGTCCCTCCCGGAACAGCAACCCCGCATCACCCGTTAGAGGCAATCCTCACTTCCCTCCCTCGACGGGACCCAAACCCCGGCTAGCATGGCCACTATCGGAGACGATAACGATTTCCAGTTAGGGGCGCTCGGCACGCGCGTCCCCCCGAGCACGCGGCCCGCCCCCAGGGCCCAGAGCGAGAGCCGGAGCCCCAGATGAAGATCGCCTTCGTCGGCAAGGGCGGCAGCGGGAAGACCACGCTGTCCGCACTGTTCATCCGCCACCTGGCCGCCATCGGCCGGCCGGCCATCGCCGTCGACGCCGACATCAACCAGCACCTGGGCCCCGCCCTCGGCCTGACGGACGCCCAGGCCGCCGAGCTGCCCTCGCTCGGCACGCACCTGCCGGAGATCAAGGAGTACCTGCGCGGCAGCAACCCGCTGATCCGCTCGGCCGACGAGATGATCAAAACCACGCCGCCCGGCCGTGGTTCGCGCCTGCTGCGGATTGTCGAGGAGAACCCGGTCTATGCCGCCTGCGCCCGCCCGATCGCGCTGGACGAAGGCTCGGTCCGGCTGCTGGCGACCGGCGCGTTCACCGAGGAGGACCTCGGGGTGGCCTGCTACCACTCCAAGGTCGGCGCGGTGGAGCTGCTGCTCAACCACCTGGTGGACGGCCCGGACGAGTACCTGGTCACCGACATGACCGCGGGCTCCGACTCCTTCGCCTCCGGCCTGTTCACCCGCTTCGACCTGACCTTCCTGGTGGCCGAGCCGACCCGCAAGGGCGTCTCCGTCTACCGCCAGTACCGTGACTACGCCCAGGACTTCGGCGTGCAGCTGCGAGTGATCGGCAACAAGGTGCAGGGCCCGGACGACCTGGCCTTCCTGCGCCGCGAGGTCGGCGACGACCTGCTCACCACCTTCGGACAGTCGGACTGGGTGCGCCGCCTGGAGCAGGGTGCCGAGCCGCCGCTGAAGTCGCTGGAGCCGGCCAACCGGGCAGTGCTGGAGCTGCTGCGTGCCGAGGCCGAGGCGGCGTACGGGCGGCGCGACGCGCGCCGGTACACCGAGCAGGCGGTGCTCTTCCACCGGCGCAACGCGGAGAATTGGGCCAACGCCAAGGTCGGCATCGACCTGGCGACCCAGGTGGACGAGGACTTCGTGCTGGGCGAGCCCGCGGGCGAGTTCGCGACCGCCGGTGGGCAGGCCGCCCCGGCCGGGGCCACCGCCTGACCCCGCCACGAACAGAACGGGCCGTCGCCTCCCCCTCACCCCGGGGGAGGCGGCGGCCCGTTCGCCATCCCGGCCCCGTTCGGCGCCACCAGCAGATTCCCGTCGGTTCGAACACCACCCAATGGGGTGAACCAAGGGGTTTTCCGCTTCCCACCGGGAAGGACGCTGTGCAAAGCTTTCATTACTCTCGGTTTACCGAGTCTTGATGGTCCGTCCCGACGGCCCTCGGCGAGACATTCCGCACCTCGCCCGGGCCCCTGGCGGGCCTGATGGTCAACGCCGGTCGGTGACACCCGCATTCCCCCGCCGCGCCCACGCCATCCCGCCACACCGTCGCGACCCACGACAGCCGATCCGCCCCGGAGCCCCACCCCGGACTCACCGCCGGACCTGACTGCGTTCGTTCCCCCGGACAGACGGGAAGACCATGACCCTCGACATCTCCAGTGCACCCATCGCCTCCGACACCACCGACCACGCGCCACCGGGCCCCGGCTCCCGGGCCCGCTGGGCCCAGGACCTCTCCGCCTCCCTGGTGGTCTTCCTGATCGCCGTGCCGTTCTCACTCGGCATCGCGCTCGCCACCGGCGCCCCGCTCACCGCAGGGCTCGTCGCGGCGGCCGTGGGCGGCATCGTGGTCGGACTGTTCGGCGGCACCCCGCTCCAGGTCAGCGGCCCATCCGCCGCCTTGACCGTGATCACCGCCGGGCTGGTCGCCCAGTACGGCTGGCAGGCCACCTGCGCCGTCACGGTCGCCGCCGGGCTGCTCCAACTCCTGCTCGGCGTACGCCGGGTGGCCCGGACGGCACTCGCCGTCTCACCCGCGATCGTGCACGGGATGCTGGCCGGGGTCGGGCTCACCATCGCCATCGCGCAGCTGCACGTCGTCCTCGGCGGCTCCCCGCAGAGCTCCGCGATCGCCAATCTCCTCGCCCTACCCGGGCAGTTGGCCGGTCCGCACCCGCCCGCGCTGCTGGCCGGCACGGTGACCGTGGCAACACTGCTGGGCTGGCCCCGGCTCGGCCGACTCCCGGGCCGGGCGGGCGAGTTCGGCGCCCGCCTGGCCAAGGTGCCCAGCCCGCTGGTCGCCGTGGCCGTCGCCACCACACTCGCCCTCACCCTGGACCTACGGCTCGCCCACATCCAACTGCCCCCCTGGCAACCGCACTCGCTCGTGCCCGCGCTGCCGCACGGTTCGCTCACCGGAGTGCTCGCCGCCGTCCTCACCGTCACCGCCGTCGCGAGCGTGGAGTCGCTGCTGTCCGCCGTCGCGGTCGACCGGATGTCGCGGCGCACCGGCGACCTCGACCGCGAACTGCGCGGACAGGGCCTCGCCAACACGGTCAGCGGCCTGGTCGGCGGACTGCCGATCGCCGGCGGCGCCGTGCGCAGCACCGCCAACGTCCGGGCCGGCGGGCAGACCAAGTGGGCCTCGGTGCTGCACGGCGCCTGGGTGCTGACCGCCGCGCTGGCACTGACCGGCGGACTGCGCCGGATCCCGCTGGCGGCCCTGGCCGCGCTGGTGCTGGTGGTCGGGCTGCAAATGGTGAGCTTCGCGCACATCCGCAAGGTGCACCGGCACCGGGAGTTCCCGGTCTACCTGACCACGGTGCTCGGCGTGGTGGGCTTCGGGGTGCTGTGGGGCGTGGGGCTCGGCGCGGGCACCGCCGTGCTGCTCGCGCTCTACCGGCTGACCCGCGCCCATGTGGACGTCGAGCCCGGCCCCGACGGCTCGGTCACCGTCCAGACCCACGGGCCGCTCACCTTCACCGCCGTCCCCCGGTTGAGCCGGGTGCTGGCCTCGATCCCCGCGGACGCCGAGGTCACCGTGGTGCACGACGGCTCCTTCCTGGACCACGCCGCGTACGAGACGCTGCACAACTGGCGGGCCGGACACCAGGCCGCGGGCGGCCGGGTCTCGATGGTGACGCGGCGTCCGGACGACGAGGTGCTCGACCCCGACGGCACGGTCCGCGCGGGCAGTTCGCCGGGCCCGCACCGCTGCCGGGCCTGGACGCCCTGGGTCGGCCACCACTGCATCGAGCAGCAGGAGGACCCGCACGGCCGGCTGCTGGACGGCGTCCGGGTGTTCCAGCAGCACACCGCCCCGCTGATCCGGCCCGAGCTCGCCCGGCTGGCCCGGGAGGGGCAGACGCCCTCGCAGCTCTTCCTGACCTGCGCGGACTCCCGGATGGTCACCAGCATGATCACCAACAGCGGCCCGGGCGACCTGTTCACCGTCCGCAACGTGGGCAACCTGGTGCCGGCCCCCTTCGAGCCCGGCGCGGCCGACGACTCGGTGGCCGCCGCGGTGCAGTACGCGGTGGAGGCGCTGGAGGTGCGCTCGATCACGGTCTGCGGGCACTCGGGCTGCGGCGCGATGAAGGCCCTGCTGGACGGCGTGCACGAGCGCCCCGGACCGCCCACCCCGCTGACCCGCTGGCTGCGCAACGGCCGCGGCTCGCTGGACCGGCTCCGACGGGCCCCGGCCGAGTTCGCCGACCGGCCGGTGGTGGACCTCGCGGAGCAGCTCTGCATCACCAACGTGGTCCAGCAGCTGGACCAGCTGATGGCGAACCCCGCGGTGGAGCGCCGGGTCGAGGAGGGCACCCTGCGGCTGGTCGGGATGTACTTCGACTTCGCCACCGCCCAGGCCTACGTCCTGGACCGAGCCGCCGGGACGTTCAGCCCGGTCGAGGCCCGCACGGAGGTCCGGCCCGACGGGGTTTCGGCCGAACAGGTGGGACAGGACGGCCGGGTTCCGGCCGAGGGCAGCGGGGAGGATCCCCGGCTGGCCGCCTGAAAGCCGGGTCCGTGTCCCCGCCGGGCGGGCCGGGGCACGGGCCCACCTGCCGCTGCGCGTTCCGCCGCCCTGGTGCGGCGGAACGCGTGGTCGGCCGTTCGACGATCGGTCAAAGGTCTACACCAATTCCCAAGAGCCTCTTGTCAAGTGCCCCGTTCGCCTGGTGAGCTGTGCGCTGGGACACACGGGACGTTCCCCACGCACGGGATCGCCCCAGATCATGACTCGATGAGGAGTGCGCGTTGAGCAACGAGAGCCTGGCCAACCTGCTCAAGGAGGAGCGGCGCTTCGCCCCGCCGACAGAGCTCGCCGCAGCCGCCAACGTCACCGCGGCCGCGTACGCGCAGGCTTCCGAGGACCGCCTGGGCTTCTGGGCCGAGCAGGCCCGCCGCCTGAGCTGGGCCGTCGAACCGACCGAGACCCTCGACTGGTCCAACCCGCCGTTCGCCAAGTGGTTCGCCGACGGCAAGCTCAACGTGGCCTACAACTGCGTCGACCGCCACGTCGAGAACGGCCTGGGCGACCGGGTCGCCATCCACTTCGAGGGCGAGCCCGGCGACAGCCGCTCGATCACCTACGCCCAGCTCAAGGACGACGTCTCGCAGGCCGCCAACGCGCTGCTGGAGCTCGGCGTCCGCAAGGGCGACCGGGTGGCCGTCTACCTGCCGATGATCGCCGAGGCGGTCGTCGCGATGCTCGCCTGCGCCCGGATCGGCGCCACCCACTCGGTGGTCTTCGGCGGCTTCTCCGCCGACGCCGTGGCGTCCCGGATCCAGGACGCCCAGGCCAAGCTCGTGATCACCGCCGACGGTGGCTACCGGCGCGGCAAGCCCTCCGCCCTCAAGCCGGCCATCGACGAGGCGCTCACCAAGGTCGACGGCGTCGACCACGTCCTGGTGATCCGCCGCACCGGGCAGGAGACCGCCTGGACCGAGGGCCGCGACGTCTGGTGGCACGAGATCACCGCTCGCCAGTCCACCGAGCACGCCCCCGAGCCGCACGACGCCGAGCACCCGCTGTTCATCCTCTACACCTCGGGCACCACCGGTAAGCCCAAGGGCATCCTGCACACCTCGGGCGGCTACCTCACCCAGGCCAGCTACACCCACCACGCGGTCTTCGACCTCAAGCCGGAGACCGACGTCTACTGGTGCACCGCCGACATCGGCTGGGTCACCGGCCACTCGTACATCGTCTACGGCCCGCTCTCCAACGGCGCCACCCAGGTCATCTACGAGGGCACCCCGGACACCCCGCACCAGGGCCGGTTCTGGGAGATCGTCCAGAAGTACGGCGTGACGATCCTCTACACCGCGCCGACGGCGATCCGCACCTTCATGAAGTGGGGAGACGACATCCCCGCGAAGTTCGACCTCTCCTCGCTGCGGGTGCTGGGCAGCGTCGGCGAGCCGATCAACCCCGAGGCCTGGATCTGGTACCGGGAGCACATCGGCGGCGGCGAGTGCCCGATCGTGGACACCTGGTGGCAGACCGAGACCGGCGCCATGATGATCAGCCCGCTGCCGGGCGTCACCGAGACCAAGCCGGGCTCGGCCCAGCGCGCCCTGCCGGGCATCTCGGCCACCGTGGTCGACGACGAGGCCAACGAGGTCCCGAACGGCTCCGGCGGCTACCTGGTGCTCACCGAGCCGTGGCCGTCCATGCTCCGCACCATCTGGGGCGACGACCAGCGCTACATCGACACCTACTGGTCCCGCTTCGAGGGCCGCTACTTCGCCGGTGACGGCGCCAAGAAGGACGAGGACGGCGACATCTGGCTGCTCGGCCGGGTGGACGACGTCATGCTGGTCTCGGGCCACAACATCTCCACCACCGAGGTCGAGTCGGCCCTGGTCGGGCACTCCTCGGTGGCCGAGTCCGCCGTGGTCGGCGCGGCCGACGCCACCACCGGCCAGGCCATCGTCGCCTTCGTGATCCTGCGCGGCGGCGTCACCGAGACCCCGGAGCTGGTCGAGGAGCTGCGGGCACACGTCGGCCGCACGCTCGGCCCGATCGCCAAGCCGAAGCAGATCAAGGTGGTCGGTGAACTGCCGAAGACCCGCTCCGGCAAGATCATGCGCCGCCTGCTGCGCGACATCGCCGAGGGCCGCGAGGTCGGTGACACCACCACCCTCGCCGACAGCACGGTGATGAGCCAGATCCAGGCCCAGCTGCCGCCGTCGGGCGGCAACAGCTGAACCCGCTGAGCGCCGGCTGAACACGCCGGCGCGGTGACCGGGGCCCCGGGCGGACACCACCGCCCGGGGCCTCGTCGTCGTCCGGTTCGGGCACGGTGATGCCGCGACCGGGCACGGTCGCGCCTCCTACAGGAAGGGAGGGCGAATCGCGCCGACCCTGACCGGGCGGCGCCCACGACCGACGACAGGGAGGCGTTCACCCGACTGCACGCGACTGAGGCCGTTCGGGTGTCGGGCGGTTGCGCCTCAGGAGTGCAGAACCAGCCCCTAGGGCTTAAGTCCTTGGATAGGACAATCCGGAAGTCACTCGGGCGTCCCGTTAGACTGTTAAGGACGCATCAAGATCCTTGAGCAGGAATCCGGGCGTCACAGGGCGCGCCGGGAAGTCTGGTCGGCAACTGCACCACCCGTGCATCCGTTGCCGCTCCCAGCCCCTCAGGAGGTCCCGCGTGACCGACCAGCCGCCCGTCCACGAGCCGACGACCCGCCGCCGGCAGCTTCTCGGCCGGCTGTCACTGCCCGAGCGCACCTTCATCACCGACGCCCTGCGCACCGAGACGGTCGGCGGCGTGCTGCTGCTGGCCGCCGCCGTGGTCGCGCTGATCTGGGCCAACGTCTGGCCGCACGCGTACGAAAGCGTGCTCGACTACACCGTCGGCCCGTCCGCCCCGCTCCACCTCGACCTCACCCTGGCCGACTGGGCCAAGGACGGCCTGCTGGCGATCTTCTTCTTCGTGGCCGGCATCGAGCTCAAGCGGGAGTTCGTCGCGGGCGAGCTGCGCACCCCGAGCGCCGCGCTGCTGCCGGTGATCGCCGCCGTCTGCGGCGTCGCCCTGCCCGCGATCCTGTTCTCCCTGGTCAACTCCGGCAGCGGCGGCCACCCCGGCGGCTGGGCCATCCCCACCGCCACCGACATCGCCTTCGCGCTCGGCGTGCTGGCCGTCGTGGGTAGTCACCTCCCGTCGGCGCTGCGCGCCTTCCTGCTCACCCTGGCCGTGGTCGACGACCTGATCGCGATCCTGATCATCGCGATCTTCTACAGCTCCGGGATCAAGTTCTGGGCGCTCGGCCTGGCCTTCGCCGGCCTGGTGCTGTTCTGGTTCCTGCACCGGCGCGGGGTGAAGGGCTGGTACCTGTTCGTGCCGCTGGCCGTGGCGGTCTGGACGCTGATGCACGAGAGCGGCATCCACGCCACGGTGGCGGGCGTCGCGATGGGCCTGATGCTGCGCTGCCACCGGGAGGGCGACGAGCAGCACTCCCCCGGCGAGCACATCGAGCACCTGGTCCGCCCGATCTCCGCCGGGCTGGCCGTCCCGCTGTTCGCCCTGTTCGCGGCCGGGGTGTCGATCTCCGGCCCGACGCTGCGCGAGGTGTTCACCCAGGCCACCCCGCTCGGCATCGTGATCGGCCTACTGGTCGGAAAGACGGTGGGCATATTCGGCGGCACCTGGCTGGCCGCCCGGTTCACCCGGGCCGAGCTGAACCCGCAGCTCAAGTGGGCCGACCTGTTCGCCGTCTCGGTGCTCGCCGGCATCGGCTTCACCGTCTCGCTGCTGATCAGCGAGCTGGCCTTCCGGAACGACCTCGCGCTGGCCGACCGGTCCAAGACCGCCGTCCTGGTCGGCTCGCTGCTCTGCGCGCTGGTCGCCACCGTGCTGCTCAAGCTGCGCAACCGGCACTACCGCGCGCTGTGCGACGAGGAGGACCGGGACTCGGACGGCGACGGCGTCCCGGACGTCTACCAGGTGGACGACCCGGCCTGGCGGGCGCGGGTCTCCGAGACCGCCCGCCACCTGCCCGGTGAGAGCCCCGGGACGGGCCGCTGAGTCCCCGACGGGCTTCCCGCAGGCCTGCGGGAAGCCCGTCCCGAGGGCTCGGAAACGCCTTGCGCAAGCGGGACACGTCCCCCCGGCAGGGCCCCGGAGTGGTGTCCGACTGACCGGTAGGGGCATGATTCTGAGCTGTCGACAACCCACTGACGCCCCCGGGACCCCCACCGGCACCGGAACCGCACCCGCGACGGCGTCACGCCGCAACAGCCGCAGAGGAGAACCGCTGATGCCCGCAGGAGCCGCAGACCCGTCCAGCAACGGCCGGGCGCCCTACGAGGGCGAGCGTTCGGTGGGGCAGCTGTTCGCGGCGGCCACCGCCGACCTCACCGCGCTGGTTCACGACGAGATCGCGCTCGCCAAGTCCGAGATCAAGGCGGACGTCAAGCGCGGCGTCTCCGGTGGCGTCTTCTTCGCCGTCGCCGGGGTGCTCGCCCTGGCCGCCATCCCGATGGTGAGCATCGCGATCGCCTTCTTCTTCCATTGGCTGGGCGTGCCGATGGGCTTGTCGTTCGTGCTCTCGGCAGCCGTCCACTTCATCCTCGCGGTGCTGGTCGGGTTGCTGGCCTGGCGTTTCATCAAGAAGATCCAGAAGCCCGAGCGCACCATCGAGGGCGCCCAGAAGACCGCCGAGGTACTGAAGAACGTCCGGCCGCGCCCGGCCACCCAGGAGGAGATCGACCGGGGCCTGGGCCGCATCCCGTAACGGACCCGACTCCGCAGGACCCCGCCGGACACGTACTCGAACCCGCCGACGGCGAGTGCCGGGCACGTGTCCGGCGCACGGATGTGACACGCTCTCGGTATGCCGCTTGACCAGAAGCCCGTGCCCGCGCAGCCGTCCGCCGACTCCGGCCCCGACTCCGGCCCCGAGCTGGCCCCGGAACAGGAGCCCGGGCAGGAGACCGGGCAGGAGACCGGACCGCAGACCGGACAGGAGCCCGGACAGGAGCCCGCCGAGGCCTGGAGCATCCGGCAGTCCGGCCCGTGGACGCACCGCGACCTCGCGGCCAACGGCGCCCGCTTCCACATCGCCGAGCTGGGCTCCGGCCCGCTGGTGCTGCTGGTGCACGGCTGGCCCGAGTACTGGTGGGCCTGGCGCCACCAGCTGACCGCGCTCGCCGAGGCCGGCTACCGCGCGGTGGCGCTCGACCTGCGCGGCATCGGCGGCAGCGACCGCACCCCGCGCGGCTACGACCCGGGCAACCTCGCCCTGGACATCACCGGCGTGATCCGCTCGCTCGGCGAGCGCCGGGCGCACCTGGTCGGGCACGCCTCCGGCGGCACCCTGGCCTGGGTGGCGGCGGTGATGCGCCCGTCGGTGATCCAGAGCCTCACCGTGGTCTCCGCCGCGCACCCCCGGGACCTGCGCCGGGCGCTGCTGACCGACCGCAAGCAGATGGCCGCCTTCGAGCACGTGCTGGGCTTCCAGCGGCCGTGGATACCGGAACGCCGTCTGGTGGCCGACGACGCCGCACTGGTCGGCCGCTACCTGGACGAGTGGACCGGGCCGACCAGGATTGACGGGACCGCGGTGCACGCGTACCGGCAGGCGATCCAGATCCCCAGCACCGCACACTGCTCGATCGAGCCGTACCGCTGGCTGCTGCGCTCGATGGCCCGCCCGGACGGCATCCAGTTCGCCCGGCGGATGAAGAAGCCGATCACCGCACCGACTCTGCACGTCCAGGGCGCCGCGGACCCGGTGTTGCTGTCGCACACCGCGCTCGGCGGTGGCGAGTACGTGGCGGCGCCGTACCGTTGGCGGCTGCTGCCGGGGGTCGGGCACTTCCCGCACGAGGAGGCGCCGGAGGAGTTCACGGCCGAGCTGCTGGACTGGGTGGGCCGTCACAAGGACTGACCGTCCGGGGCCGCAGGGGACCGGCCCACGGACCCTGCCCACGGGATCGGCCCAGGGATCGGCCCAGGGATCGGCCGCGATGATCGGCCAAGGGCTGATTCCGGAATCGATCGGGGCGCCGAGGAAGGGACCTTCGGCCCAACTGCCTTGCCGCAAAACTCATATGACAAGCGCATAGGCCAATTTCGACGAACCGGGGCGGTTACCCCCACCGGCCCAGGGGCATCACTTCCGGTATGACCTGGATGCCCGATCGCGGCGGCGCCCCGCGCGGCCGACGCCACAACAGCCCCCAGCGTTCCGCGCCCCGCCCGGACTGGGCGGAGGACCTCGGCTTCGAGGGCCTCGACGGCCGTCAGCGCGGGGCGCAGCGGCAGCTCGGCATCCCGCGCATCCTCGGCCGGCGCGCCCGGTGGGTGGGCGCACGACTGCGGCGCGAGACCTGAGGTCTCGCGCCGCTTCGGCAGGCTGGTCAACAGCCGGTCAGTTCACCATGGTCGGGGACAGCGCGGTGAACCAGAGCAGGACGAAGGTCGCCACCGACATGATCGGCACCAGCACCTTGGTCTCGACATCGTTGCCGCTGCGCTTGATCAGCACGATCTCGTAGCGCTCCTTGTGCGGCCACAGCAGCGGCGCGCCCTTCTTGGTCAGGCAGTCGCCCAGCAGGTGCGCCAGGGTGCCCAGCGCCGCCGCGTACGGCAGCCAGCCGGGCGAGTTGGGCATCCAGGTGTTCATCCCGAAGGTGCCGAGCGCGGACAGGCCGATGACGGTGATCCACACCTCCGGGCCGTGGCCCGGCGGGCAGAGCCGCAGGGCCTTGATCGCGAGCGCCAGCAGGAAGAACGTCAGCCCGAGGGTGAAGTAGCGGCCCAGGTAGGTGACGCCGGCCCAGGTGCCACCGCCCATCAGCGCGACGAACAACAGCGAGTGGGTGGCGTGCCGGTGCCCGCCGGAGGCCCAGGCCACGAAGCGGCAGAGCGCCTTGGAGACCGGGCCGAGGAAGTTGGCGATCGAACCGTCGTGGTGGTCGAGGTCCGGCAGCAGCGCCGCGCCCGCGCACAGCACCGTGCCCATCAGTATGTCCGCCGGCTGCAGCGTGGTGTGCAGCAGCAGCGGGGGCAGGAACGGCGCGGATGCCGCGTACAGCATCGCCCCGCTCACCGCGTGCGAGTGACCCATCATCGGACTACCACGACCTCCCGTTGAGCTCACTCCGGGGACGGCGCCCGGTTGAGCCGAACGGGTGAGCGCGGCCGAGGCTACCAGGGCGGACTGACGGTGCGACGGATTCCGCGCCGGCGCCCCACCGGCGCCGCACCGGCCGAACGACCAGCGGCGGCGAACCAGGACGCCCGGCGCCGCACCGGCCCAACGACCAGCGTCAGAGCGCGCAGCCCTGGGTGTCCACCCGGGTGTTCGCGGTGCTGCCCGCCTGCGCGTCCTCGCGCACCTCGGCCGAGGTCAGCACGTATCCGGTGTCCCCGCTGTCCAGGGACTTGGCGAACACCACGCCGTACACCTGGCCGTCCGGGGTGAGCAGCGGGCCGCCACTGTTGCCCTGGCGGACCAGCGAGCGCACCGAGTACACGTCGCGCACCACCTGGCCGCGGTGGTAGATGTCCGGGCCGTTGGCCTGGATCCGGCCGCGGATGCGGGCGGGCTGGACGTTGAAGGCGCCGTTCTCGGGGAAGCCCGCGACGATCGCGCTGTCGTTGGTCTTGGCCTCGCCCGCGAAGGTCAACGGGGGCGCGGTCAGCTTGGGCACGTCCAGGACGGCGATGTCGCGCTGCCAGTCGTAGCGGACCACCGTCGCGTCGTACAGCTGGCCGACACCGCCGATCTGCACGGTCGGCTCGTCGACGCCGCCGACCACGTGGGCGTTGGTCATCACCCGGTGCGGGGCGAAGACGAAGCCGCTGCCCTCCAGGGTCTTGCCGCAGGAGGTCGCGGTGCCGACCACCTTGACCAGGCTCTGCCGGGCCTTGGCCACCGCCGCGCTGCCGGCCAGCGCCGGGTCGGGGGTGTCGACCTGGGTGATCGGCTCGTGCTCGAAGGGGTTGAACACCTGCGGGAAGCCGTTGCGGGCGAGCACCTTGGAGAAGTCCGAGAACCAGTTCGGCGCGTCGCCGGGCAGCGCGCTCTGGACGCCGCCGAGGATCGCCGAGGAGCGGACCTGCTTGGAGACCGTCGGCAGGGACGTCCCGGCCAGCGCGGAACCGATCAGCCAGGCCACCAGCAGCATCGAGATCACGTTGACCACCGCGCCGCCGGACGCGTCCAGCACCCGGGCCGGGCGGCGGTCGATGTGCCCGCGCAGCTTCCAGCCGAAGTGCGCGGTGATCGCCTGGCCGATCGCGGCGAAGGTGATCACCACCACGACGGCCACCACCGAGGCCGTGGTGCCGGGGCTGAGGTGGTCGAGCAGCAGCGGCAGCAGCTGGACGGCCAGCAGACCGCCGCCGAGGAAGCCGACGAGCGACAGGACGCCCACCACGAAGCCCTGCCGGTAGCCCGAAATGGCGAATCCGACGGCGGCGAGGATCAGCAGCACATCCAGGACGTTCACTCCGACACCCTCCCACGCTTCGCGGACCCGCCGCGCCGACGGCCCGTCACGAGGTGCCGGCGTCGCCGCCCGGCAGGGCGCGGGAGTGCTCGAGGTCGCCCTGGACCAGCGCCAGTGCCTCGTCCGAGAGGTCGACGATCCGGGACGGGTCCCAGGGCAGCTCCAGGCCGCTGTGGTGCAGCACCCGGTCGATCACCCCGGCGGTGAAGCCCCAGACCAGCCGCCCGGCGACCGCGAAGGCCGGCCCGATGTGCCCGGACGGGTGCCGCAGCCGGACCCGGTTCGCCGGGTCGGCGAGGTCGGCGATCGACACCCGGAACACCGCGCCGGTCTCGCCCTGGTCCACCGGGCGCACCGGCGACTCCTCGCGCCACCAGCCCAGCACCGGGGTCACCACGAAGCGGCTCACCGGGATGTACAGCCGGGGCAGCTCCGCGAAGACCTGCACCCCGGCCGGGTCCAGGCCGGTCTCCTCCCAGGCCTCGCGCAGCGCCGCCGCGATCGGGCCGGGGCCGTCCGGGTCTCCGTCCTCCGGGTCCAGCGCGCCGCCCGGGAAGGACGGCTGGCCGGCGTGCGAGCGCAGCGAACGGGCCCGCTCGATCAGCAGCACGTCCGGACCGTCCGGGCCCTCGCCGAACAGCATCAGCACCGCAGCCGCCCGGCCGCCCTCGTGCGGCGGCAGGAAGCGGCTCAGCTGCTCGGGCAGCACCCGCTCGGCCGCGTCCCGGACCGGCTGCAGCCAGGCCGGCAGGCCGTCCCGCTCGATGGCGCCCGCCGTCACGCGCCCACCGCCAGGTCCGCGACCTGCCCCTGGTGGGCGGCGGCGTCGGCCCGGGCGGCCGCCTCGCCGGGGAAGTCCGACGGCGGCTTCAGCCGTTGGCCTGGCTGGCCGCCCATCTCGTACTTGAGCAACTTGCGGGCCTTCTCCGGGTCGGTCTCGCCCTCCCCGTACGCGGGGCAGAGCGGCGCGATCGGGCAGGCCCCGCAGGCGGGCTTCTGGGAATGGCAGATCCGGCGGCCATGGAAGACCACCCGGTGCGAGAGCATCGTCCACTCCGACTTCGGGAAGATCTCGGCGACGGCCAGCTCGACCTTCACCGGGTCCTCCTCGGTGGTCCAGCCGAACCGCCGGGCCAGCCGTCCGAAGTGGGTGTCCACGGTGATGCCGGGGACTCCGAAGGCGTTACCGAGGACGACGTTGGCGGTCTTGCGGCCGACGCCGGGCAGGGTCACCAGGTCGTCCAGCCGGCCCGGGACCTCGCCGCCGAACTCGTCGCGCAGCGCGATCGAGAGGCCGATCAGCGACTTCGCCTTGTTCCGGAAGAAGCCGGTCGGGCGGATGATCTCCTCCAGTTCCTCCGGGTTCGCCGCCGCCATGTCCTCGGGCGTCGGGTACCTGGCGAACAGCGCCGGGGTGGTCTGGTTCACCCGCAGGTCGGTGGTCTGCGCCGACAGCACGGTGGCCACCAGCAGTTGGAACGGGCTCTCGAAGTCCAGCTCCGGATGAGCGTACGGGTACAGCTCCGCCAGCTCGCGGTTGATCCGCCGGGCCCGCCGCACCATCGCCAGCTGCGACTCCGGCTTCCTCGGCTTCACGACGGGCTTCACGACGGGCTTCGAAGCCGGTTTCACGGCCGGCTTCACGGCTGCCCGCTTCGCGGTCGGCTTCTGAGCCGCCGCCTTGGTGGGGGCCTTGGTCGCGGTCTTCCGGGCCTTGCTCTCTGCCATGCACGAAGGCTACGCCGAGCGGCGCACCGCTTGGGGCCGATCATGCAACGGAAACCGCCCGGCCGGGGGCGCCGTTCTCCGGTGACAGCGGTTCGGCCGGGGCCGGGATCGGATGGTCAGGACCCCGTCAGCCGAGGACACGGCCGTGGTGCGGCCGGGGCCGATCGCCCCGGGCCGGCGCTTGCGGGGTTGGTCACCGGAGGGCGCGACCGATGGTGCCCTCAAGGGTGTTGAGCAGCCCGGCCAGCGCCTCGGCGAGGCGGTCCTGCTCGTCGGGGGTGAGGCCGGAGAGCAGCGCGCGGTCGTACGCGACGAGCTCCTGGATCAGGCCGTCGACCAGCTCCCGCCCGGCGTCGGTGAGCGAGAGGTGGGCGACCCGGCGGTCGCGGTCGTCGGGGCGGCGGCTGACCAGAGCGCGTTCCTCCAGCAGCCGCAGGCGCTTGGTCACGGCGGCGCCGGAGGAGAAGCTCTCGCGGGCCAGCTGGGTGGGGGTCAGCTCGCGGTCGACCCGGCGCAGGGCGCCGAGGATGTCGAACTCGGCGCGGGTGAGGCCGGCGCGGGTGAGCGGGTCAGGAGTCTGCTGGAGCAGCGCGGCGCAGCGGTTGATCCGGCCGAGGACGGCGATCGGGCCGGTGTCCAGGCCCGGGTAGGCGCGCTCCCACTGGCGCAGCACACCTGCGACGACGTCCTCCACGTGCGCTGCTCCCGTTCCGCGACCGACCCGTTCGTTCGATCCTAGACGGCGCGCACTCCGGCGCCCCGGCGCTCCAGCAGGGCCGCCAGCAGGTGGTGGGCGTGCCGCTCGGTGTCGGCGGCGCGCTGGTGCGGGAGGGCCGGTCGGCGCCACTCGCCGGTCGCGGTGTCGGCGGCCTCGCGCAGTTCCAGCAGGGCGGTGGCCAGCCCGGTCCGGGCGGTCACGGCCTCGGAGCCGGCCGCCGCGACGGCGGACCGGGCCTCGCGGGTGGCGGTCTCGGCCCCGGCCAGGGCGCGGGAGAGCCGGGCGGCGGTACGGCGGTTGGTGACCAGCAGGCAGGCGGCGAGCCCGGTGAGCGCGCCGACGCAGGTGTCCAGCCAGCGGTCGGCGACCAGGGTCCGGGCCGGTTGCAGGCCGGCGAACTCGGTCATCAGCAGTGCCATCGGGGTGACGAAGACGGTGGCCAGCCAGTAGCTGCGGGCGATCGTGGCCTCCGCGCCGAACTGGCAGATCAGCCCGAGCACGATGAGCGCCACCGGGCCGGAGTGGGCGAGCGGCAGCACGGCGGCGAACAGCGCCAGGCCGAGCAGATTGCCGAGCACCCGCTGCAGCGCGCGCTGCCACGAGAGCGTGCTGTTCGCCTGGAACACCGAGGCCGCGGTGACCACCGCCCAGTACGGGCGGCCGACGCCGAGCGCCAGCGAGAGCCAGCCGGCGGCGGCGCAGCCGACCGCGACCCGCAGGCCGATCGGCAGCAGCACCGAGCCGGGCCGCAGCGCGGCACGCGGCGAGGGTCGGGGGTCGGGCCGGCGGGCCCGCAGGTCGGCGGCCTCCGCCTCGGTGAGGTCCAGCAGCGGCAGGGCGCGGCCGCGCCGCAGGTCGCGGGCCCAGGCGGCGTACCGCTCGGCGGCCGCCGGCCCGGCGGGTGCGGCGAGGGCCGCCTCGGCGTGGACGAGCAGCCGCTCGGGCGCGTCCCCGAGGGCGCGCCGCCGGGCCGGGGAGGAGAGCGCGAGGCTGTGCCGGGCCGCGTCGACCGCGCCGACCAGGGCGGTACGGGCGGCGGCGTCCGGCGCGCCGGGCGCGGTGCGCAGCAGTCGGGCGGCGGCTTCCAGCGCGCGGGCGGTGGCGATCCGTTCCGGGCCGTACGGGCGCAGCGGCGCGGGGGCCATGCAGACCAGCCAGGCCAGTGCGGCGCCGAGCACGGTGAGTGCCAGGTGCGGTGCGAGGTCGGGGAGCCGCTGGGGGACGAAGGCGCAGCTGGCGGTGGTGAAGGTGATGATCAGACTGCCGGGCGGGCCGATCCGGGCGGCGTCGCAGAGCAGCTTGTGCAGCGCGGCGAGCGCGGCCGCCACCGCGACCAGCACGACGGCGTCGCGGGTGAGCGCGGCGGCGGTGAGGGCGGCGCCGGTGCTGAGGACCGTACCGAGCAGCACGGCGGCCAGCGTCCGGGCCCGGGCGCGGTAGGGCAGGCCGTGCCCGTACAGCGCGCCGAGGCCGCCGGCCGAGGTGTAGAGCGCGAGGTCGAGCCGGCCGAGGGCGAACAGGGTGAGGTTGAGGGTGCCGAGGGTCACCACGGCGCTGAGTGCGGGTTTGTGCCAGCCGTCTCCGGGCGGACCGACCCGGAGGGCCTGCCGGAACTGGGCGGTTGTGGCCATACAAAAAGGTTAGCAGGTAATTTACCGGTGAAACATGTGCGCGCGAGGAGGCACCCGCGCCCCCGGCCCAGAACTCGTCGAAAAATTTCCCGGCGAGAGCGATGAGTTCTGCGGCGAGCCCCGGTCTACCCCTATGACCGACTCGCTCGACAGAAGGAACACCCCATGAACACCGCGGTCTCCACCGACGGCACCACCCTCGCCTGCACCGTCACCGGCTCCGGCCCGGCCGTCGTCCTGGTGGACGGGGCGATCGGCCACCGCGGCTTCGACCCGGGCGTCGCGGTCGCCGAGCAGCTCTCGGCCCACCACACCGTGTGGGCCTACGACCGGCGCGGCCGCGGCGGCAGCGGGGACACCGCGCCGTTCGCCGTGGAGCGCGAGATCGAGGACCTGGCGGCGGTCATCGCGGCCGCCGGCGGCTCGGCCCGCGTCTTCGGCATCTCCTCGGGCGCCGCGCTCGCGCTGCGGGCCGCCGCCGCGGGCGTCGGCATGACCCGACTCGCCGTCTACGAGCCGCCCTTCAGCACCGAGGAGGGGCAGAGCGAGCGCTTCGTCGGGTACGTCACCGAGCTGGAGGCGGCGCTCGCCGAGGGGCGGCGCGGGGATGCCGTCGCGGCCTTCATGACCTTCGTCGGGATGCCCGGGGAGATGGTGGACGGGATGCGCTCCGCCCCGGTGTGGCCGGTGTTCGAGGCGGTCGCGCCGACCTTGGCGTACGACGCGGCGGCGCTCGGCGCGCGGACCGGCGCGACCGTCCCGGTCGACCTCCTGGCCGGGATCACCGTGCCGACCCTGGTCCTGGACGGCGGCGCCAGCCCGGAACTGCTGCGGGCGCCCTCCCGCGCGGTGGCGGCGGCCGTGCCGGGCGCCGAGTACCGGACGCTGGCCGACCAGACCCACGAGGTGGCGGCCGAGGCGCTGGTGCCGGAGCTGCTGAAGTTCTACGCCTGAGGCCTGGAGCCGGGCGGCCCGGGGGAGCCGGGGAACCGAAGAGCCGGGGAGTCCGTGAACCCCCGTCCACATCCGCGCCCTAGTCTTCTCGCGATCTGATCATCTGTGAGTGAGGGAGCAACGAGGAAGCATGGAACAGGACTTCACGGACTTTCAGGACATCCCCACCACCACCTTGGCCGACGTCCTGAGCCGCGCCCAGGTGATGGACATCGGCCTGCGCCCGCTGTGGGCGGGCATGCCCCGGGTGGCCGGACCGGCCTTCACGGTGCAGTGCCCGCCCGGCGACAACCTGATGCTGCACGCGGCGATCTACCGGGCCGAGCCCGGCTCGGTGATCGTGGTGGAGTCCGGTGACCTGGACTACGCGCTGGCCGGCGGCAACGTCTGCGCCGTGGCGCAGCGCCGGGGCGTCGCCGCCTTCGTGGCCGACGGCCTGATCCGCGACCTCGGCGAGGTGCGGGAGCTGGGCTTCCCGGTGGTCGCCCGGGGCGTCATCCCGATCCCCGGGTCGAAGAAGCGGCTGGGCACCCACGGCGCCCCGGTGCGCTGCGGCGGGGTGCTGGTGGCGCCGGGCGACATCGTGGTGGCCGACGAGGAGGGCGTCGTGGTGGTGCCCGCCGCCGACCGGGCGAAGGCCCTGGACGCGGCCCGGGCCAAGCTGGCCAAGGAGGCCGCCGAGACCCTGGACGACTGGGAGGCCGCCCACCGTGCGCGGATCGACCGGAGCCTCGCCGAACTGGGCTTCACCGGCTGATCCTGCGGCCGGTACGGCCCCACCAGGCACCGGCCCGGTCGACCCGGCCCCACCAGGCACCGGCCCGATCAGCCCCAGCCTCACCAGGCACCGGCCCGATCAGTACAGCCCGTTCAGCTCCCCGAAGCCGAGCGCCCCGTCGAGCTCCGCCAGCGTCCCGGCGCCGAGCAGCTCGACGGCGGCGCGGCGGGCCGCCGTGTACGCGAGCTGGGCGAGGCCGGTGCCGACGCTGATTCGCCGCACCCCCGTGGCGGCGAGTTCGGCGACGGTCGGCCCGCCCGCGACGGCCATCGCGTTCACCGGCAGCGGGGTGCGCTTGCACAGCTCGGCGAGGGCGTCGAGGTCCAGCAGCCCGGGGACGAACAGGCCGTCCGCGCCCGCCTCCGCGTAGGCCTCGGCCCGGACCAGCACGTCGTCCAGCCCGCCCAGCCCGAACAGGAACACATCGGTGCGGGCGTTGACCAGCAGCTCGGGCAGTCCGGCGGCGGCCGCCGCCGTGCGAGCGGCGCGCAGCCGTTCGGCCTGCTCGGCCACCGGGAACAGCGGTCCGCCGACGGCCGTCGAGTCCTCCAGGTTGACCCCGGCCGCGCCCACGGCGACCAGCTCGGTCACGGTGGCGGCCACATCGGCGGGCAGCGGCCCGTACCCGCCCTCGGCGTCGACGGTGACCGGCAGGTCCACCGCCGCGACGACCCGCCGGGCCGCCTCGACCGCTGTCGCCCGGTCCATCCGCTGGCCGTCGCCGTGCCCGAGCGACCAGGAGACGCCGCCGCTGGTGGTGGCGATCGCCCGGGCACCGGCCGAGGCGATCACCGCCGCGCTGCCGGCGTCCCAGGCGTTGGGCAGGACAAGCACGCCCTCCTCGACGAGCCCGCGCAGTCGCAGCGCCCGCTCGCGGACCTCGGCGGTGGTGGACGTGCGCCCGGTGGTGCTGGACATGGGTGTACCGGCTTTCGTACGGATCGGTGGGGACGCAGGAATCCTGCGCCCCGAGCCGGGCGGGCCACCAGTGTTTAAGCTGGGACCGAATCTTCCGAAGGGGGCCGCGGATGCGGACGGAACTCCACTTCTCCGCACAGGACTTGGCGCTGACGCGGTTCGCCGTCAGCCCGATGCAGGAGGTGGTGACCAGCCTGCGCGCCCTCGCACACTCCCCCGCCCCCGCGCTGCACCGCCGCTGGGCCGGGCAGGTGCGCGAGCGGCTCGCCGACGCCGGGCCGGACCGCGGCCGGCTCGCCGCGATGGTCCCGCCCGAAGGCCACCTGCCCGACTTCCTCAACCCCGCCCCGGCGGGCTTCTCCCCCACGCTCGCCGAGGAACTGGCCGCGGTCACCGCGACCGGCGCCGGACAGGTCCGGGCCGACCTCGACATCCTGGCCGCCGAGGCGGGCGGCCGGCTGCCGGCCGCCCTGGAGTCGCTGTACCGCGACCCGGCGGCCCAGCTGCCCCGGCTGGCCGCCGAGATCGAGGCGTACTGGGAGCTGGCGCTCGCCCCGTACTGGGCCCGGATCCGCGCGCTGCTCGCGGCGGACGTCTTCCACCGCTCCCGGCAGGCCGCCGAGCACGGCACCGCCCGGATGCTGGACGAGCTGCACGGGACGGTCCGCTGGGACGGCACCGCGCTGCGGCTGGAGCGCCGGCACTGCGCGGTCACCCGACTGAACGCGGGGGCCGGACTGCTGCTCCTGCCCTCGGCCTTCGCCTGGCCCCGGGTGCTCACCCGGGTGCTGCCGCCGGACCCGCCTCAACTGATCTACCCGGCGCGCGGCACGGCGACCCTGTGGGAGGACCGCCCGGGCACGGCCGCGCGCACCGACGCGCTGGCCGCCGTGCTCGGCCGCTCCCGGGCCCGGCTGCTGGCCGAGCTGGACTCCCCCGCCTCGACCACCGAGCTGGCCCGCCGCACCGGGCTGTCCCCGGCCGCCGTCTCCCAGCACCTCACCGCCCTGCGTACGGCCGGCCTGACCAGCGCGCACCGGGCCGGGCACACCGTCCTCTCCGCCCGTACCGCGGTGGGCGACTCCCTGTTCGATCCGGACGGCCAGGCGTTCGACACGTCGGCGGCCGCCGGGCGCCCCGCCCGATGACCCGCCGGTACGAATGGCCCCGCACCGCACCCCCGGACACACCCCCTCCTCATATGATCGGAGCGACATGCGCCATGCTTGGTGATGCAGAACACTGAACGGAACTTGCGCCGGACGGCCCACCCGCCGCACGGCCGAGAAGGAGGAAGCACGTGGACGACGTTCTGCGGCGCGCCGCACTCTTCGCGGCACTCGACGACGAACAGGCCGGCGAGCTGCGCGCTTCCATGACCGAGGTCACCCTCGCCCGTGGGGAGTCGCTGTTCCACGAGGGCGACCCGGGCGACCGGCTGTACGTCGTCGCCGAGGGCAAGATCAAGCTGCACCGTGCCTCGCCGGACGGCCGCGAGAACATGCTCGCCGTGCTCGGCCCCAGCGAGATGATCGGCGAGCTGTCGCTGTTCGACCCGGGCCCGCGCACCGCCACCGCCAGCGCGCTGACCGAGGTCAAGCTGCTGGGCCTGGGCCACGGCGACCTGCAGCCCTGGCTGCACGCCCGCCCCGAGGTCTCCATCGCGCTGCTGCGGGCCATCGCCCGCCGACTGCGCCGGACCAACGACGTGATGTCCGACCTGGTCTTCTCCGACGTGCCCGGCCGCGTCGCCAAGGCCCTGCTGGACCTGTCCCGCCGCTTCGGCGTGCAGTCCGAGGAGGGCATCCACGTCGCCCACGACCTCACCCAGGAGGAGCTGGCCCAGCTGGTCGGCGCCTCCCGCGAGACGGTCAACAAGGCGCTCGCCGACTTCGCCGGCCGCGGCTGGCTGAAGCTGGAGGCGCGCGCGGTGGTCCTGCTGGACGTCGAGCGGCTGTCGCGCCGCTCGCGCTGACGCCGTACGAACGCTGAAGGGCCGGTCCGAGCGGACCGGCCCTTCGCCGTTCGCGGGCCTCAGCCCTGCTCGTTCGCGGGTCAGCCCTGGTCGGGGATGAGCCCGTGCTCCTCCAGGTACTCCAGCTGGGCCCGCACCGAGAGCTCGGCGGCCGGCCAGAGCGCCCGGTCCACGTCGGCGTAGACCCGGGCGACCACGTCGACCGCCGTCCGGCAGCCCGCCTCGACCGCGGTCTCCACCTGGGCGAGCCGGGTGGCCCGGTGGGCCAGGTAGTAGTCGACGGCGCCGAGCGCGTCCGCGAGCACCGGGCCGTGGCCGGGCAGCACGGTCCGCACGCCGTAGTGGGAGGCCATCGTGTGCAGGTGGCGCAGCGAGTCCAGGTAGTCGCCGAGCCGGCCGTCGGGGTGGGCGACCATCGTGGTGCCGCGGCCGAGCACGGTGTCGCCGGTGAGGATCGCGCCGTCGTCCGGCAGGTGGAAGGTCAGCGAGTCCGAGGTGTGGCCGGGGGTGGCGACCACCCGCAGGTCGAGGCCGCCGACGTCCAGGCGTTGACCTCCCACCAGGCCCTCGGAGCCCAGCCGGTGCGCCGGGTCCAGGGCCCGCACCTCGCTGCCGGTCAGCTCGGCGAAGCGGGCCGCGCCCTCGGAGTGGTCGGCGTGGCCGTGGGTGAGCAGGGTGAGCGCGATCCGCTGGCCCCGCTCCTCGGCGAGCTCGACCACCCGGCGCAGGTGGCCCTCGTGCAGCGGGCCCGGGTCGATCACCACCGCGAGGTCCGAACCGGGCTCGGAGAGCAGCCAGGTGTTGGTGCCGTCCAGCGTCATCGGCGACGGGTTCGGCGCCAGCACGCACAGCGCCCGAGGGGTGGCCTCTCCGCCGATCGCGGCGGCGGGGTCACCCGGCAGGAGTCCGCTCATGCGCCCACCTCGCTCCGCCCGGCAGGCGCTTCGCGCAACGCGCACCTCTCGACGGTTCGCTCACTCCGCTCGCTCACCGGCCGCGCTCGCCGTCGCGATGCAGGGCCCGCAGCGGCAGGGCCCGGACGAGGGCGCGCTGGGCGACCTCGACGAACGGGACCTGGCTGTCGCAGCCGGTGGAACGGGGGATCAGTCGGCGGGCGGGCAGCTCGGGGGCCGTCCGGCGAGCCACGTCGTTGTGGTTCATCGGGTGTCGGTCCTTTCTGGTCGGCATCTCTCGGTGCGGTCGGAAGTCCTCCTGCGAGGGCTCCTCCTGTGAGGACTCCTCAGGTGAGGGCTCCTCGGCTCAGGAATCCTCGGGGAACTCCCCGTCGATGGTCAGTTCGTCATACCCGGGCCAGCGGACCGTCATCCGGTCGCCCCGGACCTCGGCCCGGCCCAGCACCGGCTCCAGCACCCGCCCGGCGGCCGCGGCCACCGCCTCGGCGGCGGTCCGGACCGGCGACAGCTCGCGCAGCACCGTCACGGTCGGCGGCAGCATGCCGAACCGGCCGTCCTGGTGGCCCTTGACCGCCTCGGCCGGCGTCAGCCAGGCGACCCGGTCGGCCTCGCCGACCTCCAGGGCCGCGCGCTGGCCGGGCGGCAGGGCGGCGACGAAGAACCAGGTGTCGTAGCGCCGCTCCTCGAACTCCGGGGTGATCCAGCGGGCCCAGCCGCCCAGCAGGTCGCTGCGCAGCACCAGGCCGTGGTCACGGAGGAACTCGGCGAAGGACAGCTCGTGCGCCTCCAGCGCGGCCCGTTCGGCGGACCAGTCGCGCGGCTCGGCGACGCTGTCGGCGTCCGGGCCGGCCAGCAGCACGCCGGCCTCCTCGAAGGTCTCGCGCACCGCCGCGCAGACCACCGCCCGCGCCGTCCGGGCGTCCACCCCGAGCCGGTGCGCCCACTCCTCGGGCGTCGGCCCCGCCCAGCCCGTCTCGACCTCGGCGTCCCGCGGGTCCACGCCACCGCCCGGGTAGGCGTACATCCCGGCCGCGAAGGCCATCGAGGTGCGGCGGCGCAGCAGGTAGGCCTCCGGCCCGGCGGCGGAGTCGCGCAGCAGCACGACCGTCGCGGCGGGCCTGGGCACCGGAGGGGTCAGTTCGCCGGAGTCGACCGCCCGGATCCGGGCGGGCCAGCCGGGCGGCATCGGGAGCGTCGTTGCTCGATGGTCCATGCCCGGATGCTAAGCGCACGAAGGCGGGGTTGGACAGGCCCGACCCCGCCTTCGCGATCACACTCAACTGGTCTTGACGCGCACCTGGAGCTCGACCTCGACCGGGGCGTCCAGCGGCAGCACCGCGACACCGACCGCGCTGCGGGCGTGCACACCGGCGTTGCCCAGCACCTGGCCGAGCAGCTCGCTGGCGCCGTTGACCACGCCGGGCTGGCCGGTGAAGTCGGGGGCGGAGGCGACGAAGCCGACGACCTTCACGACCCGCTCGATCCGGTCCAGGTCGCCGATCACCGACTTGACGGCGGCCAGGGCGTTCAGCGCGCAGATCTGCGCGAGCTCCTTCGCCTCCTCCGGGGACACCTCGGCGCCGACCTTGCCGGTGCTCGGCAGCTTGCCGCCGACGACCGGCAGCTGGCCGGAGGTGAACACGAACTCGCCCGACAGCAGGGCCGGCACGTACGCGGCGACCGGAGCGGCCACCGGCGGCAGGGTCAGACCCAGCTCGGCGAGCTTCTCCTCGACCTTGCTCATGCGTTCTTCTCCCGCTTGAAGTAGGCCACCAGCTGCTCCGGGTTGGGGCCGGGCACGACCTGGACAAGCTCCCAGCCGTCCTCGCCGAAGTTGTCCAGGATCTGCTTCGTGGCGTGCACGAGCAGGGGCGCCGTCATGTATTCCCACTTGGTCATGGCCAGACTCTAGACGAGCCGCCCCGGCGATCGCCGCCGCACCGGGCCCGTCTTGTGGGCCGGGTCGGATCAGGTCGCGGCGTTGGAATGCGCGCATCGCACGGCGGAGGTGGGGGCACCTCCCCGCCGAAGGCCGGGGAAGCGCCGCGAGCCCGGGCCGGCCCGCGCGACAGACCCGGTCGGGCGGCGTGTGAGGTGGGGCACAAAGGGGGCATGATTCGGTCCCGGCACCCCAGGGGCTCCGGGCATCGGGCACGCTCCCTGGTTACCCTCGCGAGAGGGCACCCTCGTGAGGGGCGCCTCTGTCGGTAGGGGCACCCTCGTCTCAGGGGCATCCTCGGCGGAGGGGACGCCCGTAGGACGGAGACGGACGGAGACGGAGCGTGGCACGCACCCCCGGCCAGGCGGCCCGGCGCGACCCCGACTGGGAGGGTGTCCGGCTGCACGTGGTCAGCGGCAAGGGCGGCACCGGGAAGACCACGCTGGCCGCCGCGCTGGCGCTGGCGCTGGCCGCCGACGGCGGGCGGGTGCTGCTGGTCGAGGTCGAGGGACGACAGAGCATCGCCGAGCTGTTCGGCATCGCCGCGCTGCCGTACGAGGAGCGCCGGATCGCCTCGGTCGCCCGCCCCCAGCTCGGGCTGCCCGCCGGGGAGGGCGCGCCCGGCGAGGTCTTCGCGCTGGCCATCGACACCGAGCAGGCGCTGCTCGAGTACCTGGAGATGTTCTACAAACTCGGCCGGGCCGGAAAGGCGCTGCAGAAGGTCGGCTTCGTCGACTTCGCCACCACCATCGCCCCCGGCGTGCGGGACGTGCTACTCACCGGCAAGGCCTGCGAGGCGGCCCGCCGCAAGGGCCCGGACGGCCGGCGCCGGTACGACGCGGTGGTCATGGACGCCCCGCCGACCGGGCGGATCACCCGGTTCCTGAACGTCAACTCCGAGGTCGCCGGGCTGGCCCGGATCGGCCCGATACACACCCAGGCGCAGGCCGTGATGCGGGTGCTGAAGTCGCCGGAGACCGCGGTGCACCTGGTCACCCTGCTGGAGGAGATGCCGGTGCAGGAGACCGTCGACGGCATCGCGGAGCTGCGCGAGGCGAAGCTCCCGGTGGGCGGGGTGATGGTCAACATGGTCCGGCCGCCGGTGCTGGACGCGGCGGCGGTGGCCGCGGTGGACGGGGACCACCGCGAGGAGGTGGCGCTGGCCCTCGGCGAGGCCGGGCTGGGCGGCCGCTCCCGCAAGCCGGAGACCGTCCGGGCTGCGGTGGAGCCGCTGCTCGACCCGTTGTTGGAGCAGGCCAGGGAGCACGCCGAGCGGGTCGAGCTGGAGCGCGAGCAGCGCGCCGACCTGCAGCAGCTGCGGCTCCCGACGTACGAACTCCCGCTGCTCGGCGAGGGCGTGGACCTCGGCGGGCTGTACCGACTGGCGGGCGAACTGAAGCGGCAGGGGGCGGCATGAGCGAGCGGAGCGAACGGACCATCGAGCGGTTCGGCATGTGCGGCGTGTGCGGCATGTGCGAAGCGCCTGCCGGGCGTAGCGAGGCGGGCGCATGAGCAACGGGGTACGGAGCACCGGAAGGCGGCTCGCGGTGGACGAGCTGATCGACGACCCGAAGACGAGGATCATCGTCTGCTGCGGCTCCGGCGGCGTCGGCAAGACCACCACCGCCGCGGCGATCGGCCTGCGGGCCGCCGAGCGCGGCCGCAAGGTCGTGGTGCTGACCATCGACCCGGCCCGGCGGCTGGCCCAGTCGATGGGCCTGAGCGAGCTCGACAACACCCCGCGGGTGGTCAAGGGCGTCACCGCGATGGAGGGGGCGCCGCTCTGCGGGTCGGACGAGGGGAGTGGCGGGCGGCGGGCGGGAGAACTCCAGGCCATGATGCTCGACATGAAGCGGACCTTCGACGAGGTCGTGCTGGCCCACGCCGAACCCGAACGGGCCCGGGCGATCATGGAGAACCCCTTCTACCAGTCCCTGTCGGCCGGCTTCGCGGGCACGCAGGAGTACATGGCGATGGAGAAGCTCGGGCAGCTGCGCGCCGCCGAGGAGTGGGACCTGATCGTCGTGGACACCCCGCCGTCCCGCTCGGCGCTGGACTTCCTGGACGCACCCAACCGGCTCGGGTCCTTCCTGGACGGCCGGGTGATCCGGATCCTGACCGCGCCGGCCAAGGTCGGCGGCCGCAGCGCGATGAGGTTCCTCAACGCCGGAATGGGCCTGCTCACCGGGACCCTGGGCAAGATCTTCGGCGCCCAGCTGCTCACCGACGTGCAGACCTTCGTCAGCGCGATGGACTCGATGTTCGGCGGCTTCCGCGAGCGCGCCGACCGCACCTACCAGCTGCTCAAGGCGCCGGGCACAGCGTTCCTGGTGGTGGCCGCGCCGGAGCGGGACGCGCTGCGCGAGGCGGCGTACTTCGTGGACCGGCTCGCCGCGGACCGGATGCCGCTGGCCGGGCTGGTGCTCAACCGGGTGCACAGCACGGGGGCGCCGCAGCTCACCGCGGAGCGGGCGCTGGCGGCCGCCGAGGCCCTGGAGGAGAACGGCTCGGAGCACTCCTCGCCCGACGCGGAACTGCTCGCGGCCGGGTTGCTGCGGCTGCACGCCGAGCGGATGCAGATCATGGGGCGGGAGCGCCGCACCCGCGACCGCTTCGTGTCGGTGTACCCGGACGTGCCGATCGTGGAGGTCCCGGCGCTGCCGGGTGACGTGCACGACCTGGACGGACTGCGGGCCATCGGGGACCGGCTGAGCGGCGCGGCGTAGTCACCCCGGGGGTGCCCGGCGCGGTCCGACCCGACTGCCGCCGGGCTCAGCCCGCCTGCGCGTAGTCCGTCAGTATCACGCCGGTCGCGAGGGACTCCTCGTACTCGGTGCGGGCCGTCTCCAGCAGCTTCCGCCACGAGATGACCGTCGGGCGACGGCGCAGCAGCGCCCGCCGCTCGCGCTCCGTCATCCCGCCCCACACACCGAACTCCACCCGGTTGTCCAGCGCGTCCGCGAGGCATTCCGTACGGACGGGGCAACCGCTGCACACCGCCTTCGCGCGGTTCTGTGCCGCCCCCTGGACGAACAGTTCGTCCGGATCACTCGTGCGGCAGGCGGCCTGCGCACTCCAGTCGTCAACCCAGCCCATCCCGGCGCCGTCCTCTCCCGTAATCGAGGCTCCCCCACGGCGGCAACGGCATATTCACCGTTGCCAGTTGAGGACGTTACGGAAGAACGACAGCTTGCAACAGCCCCTTCGGGCTCAATCTCGAATGACCCGATTGGACTATGGGTATCGGTCAGCTCACTCGTTGGAGTGACTGCAGGTCGCAAGCCTTGCCAAGTTCAATGCCCACACTCTCGCCACAGGCGTCGTCACGGAGCGCCACCATTCACTGGAACACGGCGGGCCCCAGCCGCCTCAAAATCCGGACGAGAACGGGTAATTCGGGCAAGTCTCCCCACTCACAAGAGTGAATGGTGCTGACGCACCGAAGCTGTCGCAAGCTTGTGACAAGCGTAGGCGAACACCTGCCCCTATGGGTGGGATTCGGGGACGTAGGGTTCTCCTCATGGCACCGAAGCGCCCACAGGCACCCCAGCCCCCAGGCAACACCGGAGCTCCGCGCCGCAAGCGCAGCGGATCACCGTTGGACCACGCCGGCAACGGCGTGAAGTTCCTGGGCGTCAGCGTGCTCTCCGGAGTCCTGTTGGCAGGCCTCGCCCTGCCCGCCGTCGGCGCCATCGGGCTGACCGCCAAGGACACGGCGGAGAGCTTCCAGAACATCCCCGACGACTTCAAGACCCCGCCGCTGACCCAGGCGACGCAGATCTTCGACGCCAAGGGCGGCCTGATCGCCAAGGTGTACGAGCGCGACCGCACCGTCCTGACCGCCGACCAGATGTCGCCGTTCATGCGGCAGGCCCAGGTCGACATCGAGGACGCCCGCTTCTACGAGCACGGCGCCGTCGACCTCAAGGGCGTCCTGCGCGCGGTCGGCAAGAACGCGGAGAGCGGCACCGCCGCCCAGGGCGCCTCGACGCTGACCCAGCAGTACGTGAAGAACGTCAACGTGGAGAAGGCCGGCGACGACCAGGCGGCCGTCCTGGAGGCCCAGCGCAAGACCCTGGGCCGCAAGATCCAGGAGCTCAAGGTCGCGATCAAGCTGGAGGAGGACCTGACCAAGGATCAGATCCTCACCAACTACCTCAACATCACCTTCTACGGCCACCAGGCCTACGGGGTCGAGGCCGCGTCCCAGCGCTACTTCAGCAAGAGCAACAAGGACCTGACCATCGCCGAGGCCGCCACCCTCGCCGGTCTGGTCCAGAACCCGTCCCAGTACGACCCGGTGCGCTACCCCGACAACGCGGTCAAGCGCCGCAACGTCGTCATCGACAAGATGGTGGAGAACAAGCACATCACCGCCGACCAGGCGAAGGAGGCGAAGGCCGCCCCGCTGGGCCTGAAGTACAAGGACCCGCAGAACGGCTGCATCACCGCCAAGGCCGGCATGGGCTTCTTCTGCGACTACGTGCGCCACGTGGTCAAGCAGGACTCGGCCTTCGGCAAGAGCGCCGAGGATCGCAAGAAGCTCTGGGACACCGGCGGTCTGAACATCTACACCACGCTGGACCCGGACAAGCAGGCCGCCGCCCAGAACGCGGTGAGCAGCAACGTGAAGGTCACCGACACCGTCTCCGCCGCCGCCACCATGGTCGAGCCCGGCACCGGCAAGATCCTCGCCATGGCCCAGACCCGCCCGTACGGTCTGGTGACGGAGAAGAACCAGACCGTCGTCAACCTGAACGTCGACTTGGCAATGGGCGGCGGGACCGGCTTCCAGCCCGGCTCCACCTTCAAGCCGGTCGTCGCGGCCGCGGCACTGGAGGCGGGGCTGTCGCCGACCCAGGAGTACTCGGCCCCGAACTCGCTCCCGTACCCGACGATGACGACCTGCGAGGGGACCTGGAAGAACGAGGCCCGGCCCAAGACGGTGGTGCCCAACGAATCCGCCAGCGAGAAGGGCCCTTACCAGCTGAAGATGGCGATGGCCCTCTCGGTCAACACCTACTTCGTGCAGATGGAGCAGGAGATCGGCCTCTGTGCGGTCAAGCAGATGGCCAACAAGCTCGGCATCACCGCCAAGGCCAGCGGCAAGCCGCTGGAGGAGGTCCCCGCGATGGCCCTGGGCGTCGAGGAGATGAGCCCGCTGACCATGGCCAACGTCTACGCGACCTTCGCCGCCGAAGGCACGCACTGCGACACGATCGCCATCAACAAGATCACCACCGTGGAGGGCAAGGACGTCCCTGTCCCGGCCGGCCACTGCGAGAAGGTGTTCTCCGAGACGACGGCACAAGCGCTGAACACCATCCTCAACGGCGTGACCGAGAACAAGGGCACCGGCGCCGCGCTCAACCTGGAGGACGACCGGCAGATCGCCGGCAAGACCGGCACCTCGGACCACAAGAAGGCCGCCTGGTTCGACGGCTACACCCCGCAGCTCGCCACCGCCGTCTGGCTCGGCGGCCCCGCCGGCGGCGTCGAGATGCGCGACATCACCATCAACGGGCACTACCACGGCGAGGTGTTCGGCGCCGACGGCCCCGGACCGATCTGGCAGATGGCCATGAACCAGGCCCTGCGCGGCACGCCCGAGCAGTCCCTGCCGATGGCCGACATCCCCGACCCGGTGGTGAAGCCCGACCCGACGTCCACGCCCGACCCGAGCAACACCGGGACCGGCACGGCCACGCCGCCCGCCACCCCGCGGGGCACCACCCCGCGCGGCACCACCCCGCGGGGCACCACCCCGCGCGGCACCACCTCGCCCGACCCGGAGGGCTGACGGCGGTCACACCGGCGGCTCCTTGCTCTTGGCGAGGAGCCGCCGGTGGACGAAGCTGCACCTCCTACAATCCCGGCCATGACAGCCAGAGACGCAGTGATCCGCCCCGCCGTCCCGGCCGACCTGGGCGCCGTGGCCGAGATCTACGCGCACTACGTCCGCGACACCGTGATCACCTTCGACGAGACGCCGCCCGCGCCCGCCGTCTGGCAGCAGCGGTTCGAGGACCTCGCCGCCCGGGGGCTCCCGTTCCTGATCGCCGAGGTGTCCGGCGAGGTCGCCGGCTACGCGTACGCGGCTCCCTGGAGGCCCAAGCCCGCCTACCGGTACACCGCCGAGAACTCGATCTACCTGGCCCCCACCCACACCGGGCGGGGCCTCGGCGGTGCCCTGCTGGAGGCCCTGCTGGCGGCCTGCGCGAAGACCCGCCTGCGGCAGGTGGTCGCCGTGATCGCCGACTCCGGCAGCGACGCCTCGGCCGCGCTGCACCGCCGTTACGGCTTCACCGACGCGGGCCGGCTGACGGCCGTCGGCTTCAAGCACGACCGCTGGATCGACACCGTTCTGATGCAGCGGACCCTCGGCTGACGACCTCAGCCCGCGTCCAGGGTGATGGCCCGCACCGGGCAGGCCTCCGCCGCCTCTCGGACCAGCGGGTCGCCGGACCGGGCCGCGCCGCCCGGGAGGAGTTCCACGACGCCCTCGTCGTCCTGGGTGAACACCTCGGGCGCGTGGCGGGTGCACATGGCCGAGCCGATGCACCGGCCGGTGTCGAGTTCGATGTCCATGGCGCCTCCTACCAGGCGACCGGCAGCGCGGACAGGCTGCCCTGCAGCACGTACGGGGGATTGGCCCGCACCTGGTCGGCGGGTACGGCGAGCCGCAGGGTGGGGACGCGGCGGAGCAGGACGGTCAGTGCCGTCTCGATGACGGCCCGGGCGAGGTTCTGGCCGACGCACTGGTGGATGCCGTACCCGAAGGCGACGTGTCGGCCGGCCTTGCGGTGGATGTCGAGGGCGTCGGGCTCCTGCCAGGTCTCGGGGTCCCGGTTCATCAGCATCAGTGAGACGAGGACGCCGTCGCCGTCCCGGATGGTGTGCCCGGCGAGCTCGATGTCCGCGGTGGCGACGCGGGGCAGTACGTCCGCGACCGAGCTGAGGCGGGTGAGTTCGTCGACCGCGTCGGGTGTCAACTCCGGTTCACGGCGCAGCTTTTCGAGTTGGTCGGGGTGTTCGAGCAGGGCGAGGGTCGCGGCGGCGATGGTGCTGGAGGTGGTGTCGTCGCCGCCGGTCAGCAGGATCGCGCAGAGTGCCACCAGCTGGTCGCCGTCCATGCCGCCCTCGTCCGGCCGGGCCGCCAGGAGGTCGTCGATCAGCCCGGTGCCGGGCTGCCGCTCCTTGCGCGCGATGAGGTCGCGCAGGCGGGTCAGGATCTCGTCGAAGAGCTTCCCGGCCTCCCCGGGGGCGTTCCCGGTGGAGGGGGCGAGCACCTGGCGGGTGCGTTCCGCGATGTAGCGGCCGTCGTCCTCGGGGACGCCCAGCAGTGCGAAGTTGGCCGCGCAGGCCAGCGGCAGCGAGTACGCGGCGACCAGGTCGGCCCGGTCGCCCCGGGCGAGCATCGCGTCGACCAGGTCCTCGGCGAACCCCTCGAGCCTCGGTCGTAGCGCGGCGATCCGCCGGACGCCGAAGGCGGGGATCACCATCCGCCGCTGGTGGGCGTGTTCGGGGTCGTCGACGCCGCTGAGCGGGGGCGCGAACCCGGCCTCGGCCTGCTCGGCGGACTGCGGGGTCAGGGCGGGGAAGGACGGGTGCCGGACATCGACGGAGACCCGGGGGTCGAGCAGCAGGGCGCGGCCCTCCGCGCTCCCGGAGACCAGCCAGACCTCCCGGCCGTCGTACAGCGTCACCCGTGACAACGGCCCGTCCGCGCGCAGCTGTTCGTAGCCGTCGGGCATCCGGTAGGGGCAGCCGCGTGCCATCGGATAGGCGGGGGCGTCGCTCGATCGGCTGCCGGCGGGTGTCACGGTCATCAATCATGCCAGATGGTCCGTCGGTGGACGACGGCATCGAGAAGCATCAAGTGGCCTATGAAGCAATATGTTTGACGTTTCATCAGTCAATGACCAAGGGGCTGCTCTTCGTCCCCGCCGCCCTCGGCCACCGTCACCCCGGCCGGGCCCGAGGGGTGGGTCTGGACCCACCTCGACTGTGGGGCCAGACCCGTGTCGGCCCGGTCGCCCGCTCCGTAGCGTCGTAGCCACAGCGACACCACGACCCGGAGGAACGGACACCATGGCCACGACCGAGCCGGCGAACCTCGGCAACTCCCGTACCCAGGACGCCTTCACCACCGCGAGGAAGTGCGTCGCGCTCTTCGGCGCCGTCGGCGTCATCGTCCTCGCCACCGTCGCCGTGATGGCCTCCCTCGGCCACGGGACGACGCCGTTCATGTGGATCCGCGGCGCCCTCTTCCCTGCGATCGCCCTGGTGCTGCTCCGCATCCTGGCCCGCGCCGCCGAGGGCTCCTACCGGGCCTTCGACCGCGTCCGGACCCTCTCCACCGTGATGCCGATCGCCATCATCGGCGTCGATCTGATCCCCGGCCTCTGCCCGCCCTGGTACGCCGTCCTCCAGGGCCTTTCCGCCCTCGCCCTGGTTCCGGTCGCGGTCCTCACCCGTGGCGCCGCCCTGAGCGCCGCCTTCCCCAAGCCCAACTGACGCCTGCGGACGGCGCGGATCGCCGATTCCCTGCCGGAAGTCGATGGGGGCGGCCTCACGCGGCCTGCCGGGCGTGGGTGGTGGCGAGGTCGCGGACGGCGGCGGCGACGGCGGGGGAGTCCTTGCGCAGGATCTTGGAGTGGTTGCTGGGGACCCTGGTGTGGACGCTGATGTGGGGGTTGCGGGCGAGGACGGGGGTGAGGTCGGCGCGCAGCTTCTCCATCGTCCTGGCGTCGGCGCCGAGGTTGCCGCCGGTGGCCATGACGTAGCGGGTGGGGACGTTCACCCGGTCGAGGACGGGGTTCAGGGCGGCGGGGGAGCACAGGTCGATGAGTTCGAGGTTGATCTCGGCGTGCTGGGCGGCGCTCATCCGGGCGGCCATGCCCAGGCGGCGGGCGATCGGGAAGACCGGGCTGAGGCGGCGGAACAGGCCGCGGACCTGCTCGCGGGTGGCGTCGTCGATCGGGTCGGTGAGGTAGGCGCCGTCGACGGAGACCGCGCCGAGGGTGCGATGGGGGTTGCGGGCGGCCCAGTGGGCGGCGATCAGGGCGCCGTAGGACCAGCCGACCAGGATGGGTCGCTCGACGCCGCGGGCGGTCAGGACGGCGTCGAGGTCGCGCAGGCAGGCCTCGAAGGAGTAGTCGCCGGCGGTGCGGGACTTGCCGCGGGCGCGCTCGTCGAAGGTGACGTGGCGGTAGCCGGGGCCGAGGTCGGCGATGACGCGGCGCCAGTGGGACTGGTCGGCGTAGGAGCCGTTGAGGTAGACGACCGGGGTGCCGGTGCCGCCGGTGTCGGTGACGGCCAGGGCGGTGTCGTCGACCTCGACCATGCCGGTCCAGGCGGGGACGGAGTGCTGCGTGCTGGTCATGGTGGAGGCTTCCTTCGCGATCAGGAGCGGATTGACGGGGACGGGGTTTTCAGAGGCTGCGGGCGGTGATGTCGCCGTGGTTGGTGGTGGCGTGGATGTCGAGCTCGGTGGTGCCGTCGTTGCGCAGGGAGTTGGTGACGCGGCCGTAGCTGGTGCCGGCGTCGAGGGAGGCGGAGGTGCCGGCGGCGGCGCCGACGGTGATGCTGCCCATCTCGGTGCGCAGGGTGAGGGTGCCGCGCACGGCTTCGGTGACGCGGATGTCGCCGCGGGCGGTGCTGATGGTGGCGGGGCCGGTGAGGCGGCCGACCTCGATGTCGCCGTCGACGGCCTTCAGGCGCAGGCTCGCGGCCTCGTCGATCTTGGTCTGGCGGTAGGCGCCCTGGAAGTCGATGTCGCCCAGGCGGCCGACGACGCGCAGTTCGCAGCTGTCGGTGCGGGCCTCGACGCGGGAGCCGGCGGGCAGCTGGACGGTGACCTCGACGGCGCCGGGGCCCAGCAGCTTGTTGGCGGGCTCGGCGGTGTGGATGCGCAGGACGCCGTCGGTGTAGGAGACGACGGCCTGCTCCGCGGTCTGGACGTCGCGGTTCTTGCCGGGGTTGGCGGGGCGGACCTCGACGGTGGTGTCGGTGCGGTCGGCGGCGATGAACTGGACGCGGCCGGCGGGGATGTCCAGGACGGCGGCGATCGGGGCGGCGGTGGCGAACTTCTGCATGGTTCCTTCTCCTTCTCCGGCGGCGGGCCCCTTGTCGGCCCGTCGTTTTCGACAACGGAAAAGCTACGTTGCGTTCGCATATCTGGCAACGCCATCGTTGCGCCAAAACGCCATCTCTGCAGGTAAATGCGGTGAAATCGTTGCAGTGGGCGTGAATCGAATGCAACGGCTGCCGAGTGTCTCGTTGCAATGGATGTGAAATGAACGCTATGCTGAAGCCATCCACGGACGCCACGAAGGAGGCCGCGATGCCGGGAGGCAGACTCACCCAGCAGGAACGCCAGCAGATCGCGCTGGGCCTGGCCGACGGCCTCGCCTACGCGGAGATCGCCCGCCGCCTGGAGCGCCCGACCTCGACCGTCACGCGCGAGGTGATGCGCAACGGCGGCCCCACCGGCTACCGCGCCGAACTCGCCCACCGCGCCACCGAACAGCGCGCCCAGCGCCGCCGGCAGCCCGCACCCCGGAAGGCGGGCGGGCCCTCGCCGGAGCACGGGCGTGACGTCGAGGCCGTGCGCGAGTACGAGGAGATGTTCGCCTCCGTCTTCATCCAGTCGGGCCTGCCCAAGATGACGGCCCGGGTGCTGGCCTGCTTCTTCACCACCGACGAGGGCAGCCTCACCGCCTCCGAACTCGTCCAGCGCCTCCAGATCAGCCCGGCGTCCGTCTCCAAGGCGATCGCGTTCCTGGAGAGCCAGAGCCTGGTCCGCCGGGAGCGCGACGACCGCCGCCGGGAGCGCTACGTGGTCGACGACGACGTCTGGTACCAGTCGATGATGTCCACGGCCCGCGCCAACGCCCACTTCGTCCAGATCGCCCGACAGGGCGCCGGGGTCCTCGGCCCCGCCACCCCGGCCGGCGTCCGGCTGGAGAACGTCGCCCGCTTCATGGACTTCGTCTCCGAGAGCATCGCCCGCGCCGCCGAGCAGGCCCGTGAAATCCTCCACAGCAAGCCCGAACCGGCCTCGGACGGCGCCGACTGAGCCACCTTCGGACCGTGTGCGTGAAGCCCCGGCCGTACTTCGAGCAGCAGGACGGTGCCAGGGGTGAGCCGGGCCGGCGCGTTGAGGGCCAGCAGCTGGTTGACGGCGCTGGGCTGCCCGTGCGCTGGACGGAGTGACGCGGGACACACCGGCGGCTGTCACGGGCCGCCCGGCTGCCCTGTCTCAAGGGGCAGCAACGGAAAGCGCGATCCCGAGGGAGCACACCATGGAAGCCCGCCTGAACGCCTTCGCCAGCCCGGTCATGGGCAAGGTCTTCAAGCACCTCATAGCGGCCAACAAGCCGATCGCCGACTCGACCGTGCCGTACGCGACCCAGGAGCTGGTGCGGCTGCGCGCCAGCCAGATCAACGGGTGCGGGGCCTGTGTGGACATGCACTTCAAGGAGGCCGTGTTCGCGGGGGAGGAGGCGACCCGGCTGAACCTGGTGGCGGTCTGGCGGGAGGCGACGGTGTTCACGGACGCCGAGCGGGCCGCCCTGGAGCTGGCGGAGCAGGGCAGCCGGCTGGCCGACGGGGGCGGGGTGACGGACGAGGCGTGGGAGAACGCGGCGAAGCACTACGACGAGGAGCAGCTCGCGGCGCTGGTCTGCCTCATCGCCCTGATCAACGCGTTCAACCGCGCCAACGTCATGATCCGCCAGCCCGGTGGCAGCTACCAGGCCGGGCAGCACGTTCAAGCCGCCGCGCGGCTGAGCGACTGAGCCGCCGAGCGCAGGGAAGCCGACGGCCGGGGAATCCCCCTCCCCGGCCGTCGGCTTCCCCGTGCGCCCCCGAAGCCCGTGCGCACACCACCGAGCCCACCCCTGTGGGCCGGTCGCCCAAAAACCGGCCGATAAGGTGTTAATCCAACATTCATCCATGCCGCATAGCCTCCGAGAGCTAGCCTCATGCTGAACGTCATCGTCCGACCGGGAGGCGAAACCCCCGTGCAAGGCACTGTCACCACACCGGGCGGCTCCGCCGTGGCCGGGGGCCAGGGCGAGGCCTTCCTCCTCGTCGTGGACGACGAGCCCAACATCCGCGAGCTGCTCGCCGCCTCGCTGCGCTTCTCCGGGTTCCGGGTCGCCTCCGCCGCGAGCGGGACCGAGGCACTGGAGCTGATCGCCGTCGAGCGCCCGGACCTGGTGGTCCTCGACGTCATGCTGCCCGACCTCGACGGCTTCACGGTCGTCGAGAAGCTGCGCGAGCGCACCACCCGCGGCCAGATCGCCGGCCCCGCGCACGGGCACCCCGGCGACCACCTGCCGGTGCTGTTCCTCACCGCCAAGGACGGTGTCGGCGACAAGGTGCAGGGTCTGGCCGCCGGCGCGGACGACTACGTCACCAAGCCCTTCAGCCTGGAAGAGCTGATCGCCCGCATCCGCGCGATCCTGCGCCGGGCCGGCGGGCCCGCCGAGGACGGCCGGCTGGTGGTCGCCGACCTCAGCCTCGACCCGGTCGCCCACGAGGTCACCCGGGCCGGCACCCCCGTCGCGCTCTCCCCGACCGAGTTCAAGCTGCTGCACTACCTGATGGCCAACGTCGGCCGGGTGGTGTCCAAGTCGCAGATCCTCGACCACGTCTGGGCCTACGACTTCGGCGGCGACCTCTCCATCGTCGAGTCCTACATCTCCTACCTGCGCCGCAAGCTCGACTCCGGCCCGGCCCACGGCCCCAAGCTGATCCACACCGTCCGCGGCATCGGCTACGCGCTGCGCCGCCCCCCGCAGGGCTGACCGGACCCGCCCGTGTTCGCCCGGTTCTCCTCCAGGTTGTCGCTGCGCGCCCGGCTGCTGGTCCTCGCGCTCGCGCTGGTCACCACCGGACTCGCGGTCAGCGACACCTTCGTGCTCGGCACCGTACGGGCACAGTTGGTGGAGCAGCTGGACGAACAGCTCCAGCGCTACGGGCTGCCGCTGTCCCGCAAACCCCCCGGCCGGCTCACCACACCGGACGCCGGCAAGCCCGCCGTCACCGGGCGCCGGATCAGTCTGCCCAGCCAGTACCTAGTGCAGTACCTGTCCTCGGACGGCAAGGTCCAGGCGCTCATGGTCCAGCCCGTCTCGGACAGCGACCCGGCACCCCAACTGGCCGGGCTGGACCCGACCCGGACCGCCCCGGACGTCCCCTTCGACCTGCCCGACCAGCGCGGCCACCACAGCTGGCGGGTGCTGGTGCTGCCGCTGCGGGCACCCCGCACCCCCACCCCCGGCATCGGCGCCTACGCCTCGCCGACGGCCACCCCGACCTACGTCATGGTGGCCGTCTCCCGCGAGGACATCGACGCCACCATCGGCAAGCTGCGCACCTCCTTCCTAGCGATCGGCGGCGCCGTGCTGTTGCTGATCGCCGGACTCGGCTTCTTCGCCGTACGGGCCGGACTGCGGCCGCTGCGCCGGATCGAGGAGGGCGCGGCCCGGATCGCGGCCGGCGAACTCTCCCACCGGATGCCCGAACTCTCCCCGGGCACCGAAGTCGGACGGCTGTCGATCGCGCTCAACGGCATGCTCACCCAGATCGAGGCGGCCTTCGCCGCCCGCGCCGAGTCCGAGGCCCGGATGCGGGCCTTCGTCGCCGACGCCTCGCACGAGCTGCGCACCCCGCTGGCCGGCATCCGCGGTTTCGCCGAGCTGTACCGGATGGGCGCGCTGCCCACCGACGCGGACGTCAAGCGGACCATGACCCGGATCGAGAGCGAGGCCGTCCGGATGGGCACCCTGGTCGAGGACCTGCTGGTGCTCGCCCGGCTGGACGAGGAACGCCCGCTCGACCTCGCCCCGATGGACCTGCGCACCCTCGCCGCCGACGCGCTGCACGACCTCACCGCCCTCGACCCGAGCCGTCCCGTCGCCCTCACCGGGCCCTCCGGCACCGGCGCCCCCGGCGCGGCGCCCGTCCTCGGCGACGAGGCGCGGCTGCGGCAGGTGGTCACCAACCTGGTCGGCAACGCGGTCAAGCACACCCCGCCCGGCACCCCGGTGCGGATCGGGGTCGGCGGTGCGGCCGACGGGGTCTGCCTGCTGGAGGTCGCCGACGCCGGCCCCGGCCTCACCGAGGAACAGGCCCAGCGCGTCTTCGACCGCTTCTACCGCGTCGACGCCTCCCGCAGCCGCGACAACGGCGGCGGCGGCGGACTCGGCCTCGCCATCGCGACCGCCCTCACCCGAGCGCACGGCGGCACCCTCGCCCTGGACACCGCACCGGGCGCGGGCGCCACGTTCCGGGTCGAACTGCCCACGAATGGTGACCGGCTTTCCTGAGTCTTTTGTCGACTCATCAATTTCTTCACCGGTCTGGAAATCGGAATGGATTGTCAAGAATCCGTGCGCCTATGATCGGCGCCTGTCGGGCGGTCAAGGACGGCCCGGTGGAAAGGACTTCACTCTTCATTCGGCCCGAAAGGGGTCATTTTGAACCTCCGCCGTACGCTGGTCTCGGCCGCCCTCGTCGCTGCCGTGATATCGCCCGCAGCCGCGTTCTCCGCGGCACCCGCTTTCGCGGAGTCGGCTCCGGCGGCACCGGCCCAGAGCGGCGGCGACACGCTCGCCGCGCTGGAGAAGGCCCAAGCCGACGCGATCAGCGCCCGCGACGCGGCCTACGTCACGGCGATCTCCGCGAAGGCCAACTTCGAGACCTTCAAGCGCGATCCGCAGCCCTACCTGGAGCGGGCCAAGGACACGGCGGAGAAGGCCGCCGCAGCGGCGGCCGCCGCCGACAAGGAGGCCGAGGCGGCCTCGCTGGCGTACGGGTCCGCCAAGCCGGAGGAGCTGGACAAGGCCCGGGAGCGGATGGTGGCGGCGTCCAAGGCCGCCAACGAGGCGCACGAGGCCGACACCAAGGCCAAGGACGCCCTGACCGCCGCCCAGAAGAAGTGGGACGACGCCCTGGCCGCCGAGAACGCCAAGGTCGTCAAGGCGGAGGAGGACCTGAAGGCGGCGATCAAGGCCGCCGAAGCCGCCAACAAGGCGTACGCCGAAGCGAAGGCGGCCGACTACGCCCGGCAGGAGGCCGAGCAGCAGAACAAGCCGGCCGAGCAGCCCGCCGGGACTCCCGCCGACAAGCCGGCCGACAAGCCCGCCGAGCAGCCCGGCACCGTCACCCAGGCGACGGACACCACCGCGTCGACCAGCTCGACCGGCGCCGACAAGTCCACCGTCGCGTCGGCGACTTCGAAGACGTCGACCACCTCGACCTCTTCGACCAAGGCCACCGCCGGTGCGGCCACCGAGCTCGCCGAGACCGGCTCCAACCCGGCCACCCCGTACCTGGCCCTCGGCTCCGCCCTCTCCCTCACGCTGGGCGCCGCCGCGCTCTACGTCTCCCGCCGTAAGACGGCCCGCTCGACCTCCTGACCCATCCGGTTCCCGCAGGGTAGGCCCCTTCCGGCCTGCCCTGCGGTTCCGCGTTTCCGGGCCCGCAACTCCTCGATCGAGTGAACCTGTCGACGTTCACCCGGTCGGCCCCTCGGTCGCGTGCGACCGTCCTGCCGTTGCTTGTGCGGACTCGCATGGGCTGATCAAACTGGACGGGCAAGAGGTGTCTCGTGAGCGCGCTCGTTTCTGAGGTGACCGTCGTGAACCTGGACCAGGTGCTGTGGCAAGCGTGGAAGTCCATGGATGTGCCCGAGGGCTTCCGCGCGGAGATCATCGAGGGGACGATCACGTTGTCACCCACTGGCGGGACCCGTCACTTCACCGTCAACAGGCGGTTGGGCCGGGCCCTGCACGATTATCTGAGCGGCACCGGTTACGGGCCGGCACAGGACGGCAACGTGATCGCCGATCTCAAGGTGTTCATCCCGGATGTCTTCCTGGCGCCGGACGATGTCGACGAGATCGAGCACCCGGAGGGCGTGGGAGTTCTGGCCTCAGGTGTTCCGATGGTGGTCGAGACGGTCTCGCCGGGTGCTGAGGCCCGCAAGCGCGATCATGTCCTCAAGCGCCGCGCCTACGCGGCCGCAGGCATCCCGGTGTACGTGATCATCGATGACTACGACGAGGGTGGCATGGTGACCATCCTCACCGGGCCGGACCGCGAGCGCCGTACTTACGAGTACTCGGCCCGGATCCCGTACGGCAAGGAAGCCGTGATCCCCGAGGGCCCGGCCAAGGGCTTCGTGATCGGCCCCGAGATCACCGGCGAGCGCCGTGGCTGACCCGGCCGCCGTGTCCTTCAAGCGCGACCTGTCCGAGTGGCGGGTCGCCCTCGTCGCCTGGCGCCTGCTGGTGTTGCAGGCGGCGGATCCGGTGGTGGGGGCCGGGATGGAGGAGCACTCGACGTACCGGGCGCATCCATGGCGGCGGATCGAGCACACGCTCGGGAGTGGCCGGCGGCTGTTCTACCAGGACGCGGAGGCGCTGCGGCGGGAGGTCGCGCGGTTGGACCGGGCGCACAAGCGGATCCGGGGGGAGACGCCGGACGGGCAGCCGTACGACGCCCGGGACGCGGCGACCCGGGTGTGGGTGCTGCTGACACTGTTCGAGTGCGTGGTCGCGATGCGGCGCCTGGGTGGGGACCCGTACGACGCCGGGCAACTGGAGCTGGCGTACGGGGAGTTCAAGGAGGCCATCGCGGCCTTCGGCCTGCCGGAGGAGCAACTGCCCAAGAGCGCCGCAGCCTTGCCCGCCTACTTCGCCCGGTACGCCCGTGAGCGGCTGGAGTTCACCGAGGCCGCCCGCTACCTGCTGGACGACATCCTGCGCGCGGCGCCCCGTCCCCGCCGGCTCCGGTTCCTCGGGGACACCGGGTGGCGGATCACCCGGGTGATCGTCGCCCGGGTGATCCGGGAGCTCACCGTGGCAGACCTGCCGCCGGCGGTGCGGGAGCGGTTCGGGGTGGCCCGTAGCCGGCGTGGCGCGCTGCTGTCCGCCCTGGTGCACCGCGGCGCCGGGGCCGTCGTCCTGTTCCTCCCGGACCGGCTGCGCTACCGCTCCCCGGAGGAGGGGCGCCCGCCGCGCCGGTTCCGGCCGCGTCGGGACGGGCGCGGGCCCCGGGTGGACCGGTTCTTCCGGGAGGTGCTCGACCAGACCGGCGACGGCTACATCACCGTGCACGACCTGCGGGCGATGGCGCACAACGTGTGCTGGCAGCTGGAGCTGGACGAGGCCGCCGAGACGCGGGTGTACGAGGCGTTCGACGGCTGGTGGGAGCAGCTGCGCGCGGTGATGGACGCCAACGGGGACGGCAAGGTCAGCCGGGAGGAGTTCACCGCGGCCACCCTGGCGGGCTGCGACCGGGACGAGGCCTATCTGGAGCAGGGCCTGCTTCCTGCTCTGCGCGCGGTGTTCACCGCGGCCGACACCGACGGCAGCGGCTTCCTGGAGTTCGACGAGTACCGCGCGGTGTTCGGCGGGCCGCGCGTCCACCCGGCCGAACTGTCGCACGGTTTCCGCCAGTTGGACACCGACGGGGACGGGCGGATCACGGTGGAGGAGTTCCTGGGCGGCTTCACCGAGTTCTTCACGGCCCGCGCCGACTCCACCTCGGGCGCCCAGCTCCTGGGCCGACCGTAGTCGCCGCCCGTCACCGGGAGTCCACCTAGCACGCCCCGCTCGCCGAAGCGAGCGGGGCGCGAGCCTGTCAAGCGCCGGTTCGGCCAAGAGCCGCGCGCAGTCCGCCCGGTCGTTCGTTGCCCCGGCCCCCGCCCGATCCGCAGACTGTGCGGACCGCAGCGCAAACCGTGACGCATGGCACACGACTGTCAACCCCACCCCACCTGCAGTTCCGCCGTAAGGATGATGGATACTGGGCCTTGTGAACGTGTTCACGTTCACAAGCGGACAAGCTTGTGTGCTTGAGCAGCGGTCTACGGCTATAGGCGAAGTTTGTCCGAAAGTGCCCTGAGGGGCCGGTTGGAGAGAGGGCGACGTGGAACTGGCAATCGCTCACGAGACCATTGCGCGATGGCAATTCGGCATCACCACCGTCTACCACTTCCTCTTCGTTCCGCTCACCATCAGCCTCGCCGCGATCGTGGCCGGGCTGGAGACCGCCTGGGTGCGCACGAACAAGGAGAAGTACTTCCACGCGACGAAGTTCTGGGGAAAGCTCTTCCTCATCAACATCGCGATGGGTGTCGTCACCGGAATCGTGCAGGAATTCCAGTTCGGCATGAACTGGTCCGACTACTCCCGCTTCGTCGGTGACGTCTTCGGCGCCCCGCTCGCGATGGAGGCGCTGATCGCCTTCTTCTTCGAGTCCACCTTCATAGGCCTGTGGATCTTCGGCTGGGACAAGCTGCCGAAGAAGATCCACTGCGCCTGCATGTGGATGGTCTCGCTGGGCACCGTGCTCTCCGCCTACTTCATCCTGGCGGCCAACAGCTGGATGCAGCACCCGGTCGGCTACGCGATCGACCCGGCCACCGGCAAGGCGCAGCTCACCGACATCACCAAGGTGCTGTTCCAGAACACCACCCTCACCGTCGTCTTCCACACCCTGACCGCCGCCTTCCTCACCGGCGCCGCCTTCATGGTCGGCATCGCCTCCTTCCACCTCTGGAAGGCCAAGCGCAGGCCCGAGACCGCCGACCCCAAGAAGATCGCCGTGATGCGCACCTCGCTGCGGCTCGCCCTGGTGGTCGCGGTGGTCTTCGGCGCCGGCACCGCGCTCAGCGGCGACACCCTCGGCAAGGTCATGTTCGAGCAGCAGCCGATGAAGATGGCCGCCGCCGAAGCGCTGTGGGACACCCAGGCGCCCGCGCCGTTCTCGATCTTCGCGGTCGGCGACGTCGGCAAGGGCCACAACTCGGTCGAGCTGGAGGTCCCCGGGGTCCTCTCCTTCCTCGCCAAGAGCGACTTCAGCTCCGCCGTCCCCGGCATCAACGACACCGCCGCCGCCGAGGCCGCCGCGCACGGCGGCAACCCCAAGGACTACATCCCGAACGTCTTCATGACCTACTGGGGCTTCCGCTTCATGATCGGCTTCGGGATGACCTCCTTCATGGCCGGCCTGGTCGGCCTCTGGACCACCCGCAGGAAGCTCTTCCTGCGCCCCGAGTTCCGCACCGGCGAGACCGAGGTGCCCCGGCTGATGCTCACCCCGAAGCGGGAGTTGAGCCCGCTGCTCACCAAGTGGAGCTGGCGGATCGGCATCCTGACCATGGGCTTCCCGCTGATCGCCAACAGCTTCGGCTGGATCTTCACCGAGATGGGCCGTCAACCCTGGGCCGTGTTCGGCCTGATGACCACGGCGAGCGCCGTCTCCCCCAACGTCGGCGTCGGCACCCAGATCGGCGCGCTGGTCACCTTCACCGTGCTGTACGCGATCCTCGCCGTGATCGAGGTCCGGCTGCTGGTCACGTACGCCAAGGCCGGCCCGGTGGTGACCGAGCGGCCCCCGGCCAAGGACCCGACGCTGCGCGGCCCGTCCGCGGACGAGGCCGCCGACAAGCCGCTCGCCTTCGCGTACTGACGCACTGACGCACCCCACCGTGGAACTGAGGATCTGACATGCAACTCCACGACGTCTGGTTCGTGCTGATCGCGGTCCTGTGGATCGGTTACTTCTTCCTGGAGGGCTTCGACTTCGGGATCGGTGTCCTCACCAAGCCGCTCGCCCGCGACACCACCGAGCGCCGGGTGCTGATCAACACCATCGGTCCGGTCTGGGACGGCAACGAGGTCTGGCTGCTGACCGCCGGCGGCGCCACCTTCGCCGCCTTCCCGGACTGGTACGCGACCCTCTTCAGCGGCTTCTACATCCCGCTGCTGGTCATCCTGGTCTGCCTGATCGTCCGCGGCGTGGCCTTCGAGTACCGGGCCAAGCGTGACGGCGCCCGCTGGCAGCGCAACTGGGAGGAGGCCATCTTCTGGACCTCCCTCATCCCGGCCTTCCTGTGGGGCGTGGCCTTCGCCAACATCGTGCGCGGCGTGGACATCGACGCGCAGAAGAACTACGTCGGCACCGTCTGGGACCTGCTCAACCCGTACGCCCTGCTCGGCGGTCTGGTGACGCTCGCCCTGTTCACCTTCCACGGCGCGGTGTTCGCGGCGCTCAAGACGGTCGGCGAGATCCGCGAGCGGGCTCGCAGGGCCGCGCTGCAGGCGGGCCTGGCGACCGCCGTGCTCGCCCTCGGCTTCCTGGTCTGGACCCAGGCGCACAGCGGCAACGCCAGGAGCCTGGTCGCGATGGTGATCGCCGTGCTGGCCCTGGTCGGCGCGCTGGCGGCCAACCAGCGCGGCCGCGAGGGCTGGGCGTTCGTCCTCTCCGGGGCGACCATCGTGGCCGCGGTCGCGATGCTCTTCCTGGCGCTCTTCCCGAACGTCATGCCGTCCACGCTGAACCCCGGCTGGAGCCTGACCGTCGGCAACGCGGCCTCCTCGCCGTACACGCTCAAGCTGATGACCGTCGTGGCGGCCGTGTTCACCCCGCTGGTGCTGCTCTACCAGGGCTGGACCTACTGGGTGTTCCGCAAGCGGATCGGCGTCCAGCACATCCCCGGGCGCCACCCGGCCGCCCCGCTCGACCAGGCCTGACGCCGTGAAGCCCGTCGATCCCCGACTCCTCGGGTACGCCCGCACCACCCGTGCCTTCCTCGCCGGATCCGTGCTCCTCGGCGGGGCGGGCGCGGCCCTGGTGGTCGCCCAGGCCGGCCTGATCGCCGAGATCGTCGTCCGCGGTTTCCAGCGCGGCGCCACCCTCGGCGAACTGACCACCCCGCTGGCGCTGCTCGCCCTGACGGCCGTCGGCCGCGGGCTGGTCGGCTGGCTCACCGAGCTCACCGCGCACCGCTCCGTCGCCCGGGTGAAGTCCACCCTGCGGCTGCGGCTGCTCGACCACGCCACCGCGCTCGGCCCGTCCTACCTGGCGGGCCGGCGCACCGGCGAACTCACCACCCTCGCCACCCGCGGCATCGACGCGCTGGACGACTACTTCGCCCGCTACCTCCCGCAACTGGCGCTGGCCGTGGTCGTCCCGGTGATCGTGCTGCTGCGGATCGTCGGCGCCGACCTCACCTCGGCCGCGATCATCGCCGGGACGCTGCCGCTGATCCCGCTGTTCATGGTGCTGATCGGGATGGCCACCCAGTCGAAGATGGACCGCCAGTGGGACACCCTGGCCCGGCTCTCCCACCACTTCCTCGACGTGGTCGCCGGCCTGCCCACCCTCAAGGTGTTCAACCGGGCCCGCGCCCAGGCCGCCACCATCACCCGGATCACCGCCGACTACCGCCGGGCCACCCTGCGCACCCTGCGGATCGCCTTCATCTCCTCCTTCGCGCTGGAGCTGCTCTCCACCCTGTCCGTCGCGCTGGTCGCGGTCACCATCGGCTTCCGGCTGGTGGACGGCTCGCTCGACCTGGAGACCGGGCTGCTGATCCTCGTCCTCGCCCCCGAGGTGTACTTCCCGATCCGGCAGGTCGGCGCGCTCTACCACTCCAGCGTCGAAGGGCTGACCGCCGCCGACGAGATCTTCCGGGTGCTGGAGACCCCGCTGCCCGCCGCCGGGACGCTCTCGACGCCGGCCCTCACCGGCGCCACGATCACCGCCGAGGGCCTGACCGTACGCCACCCCGGGCGCGCCGTGCCCGCGCTGGACGGCGCCGCGCTCACCCTGCGTCCGGGCTCCAGCACCGCCCTCACCGGTCCGAGCGGGGCCGGCAAGTCCACCCTGCTGTCGGTGCTGCTCGGCCTCACCGCCCCCGAGGCCGGCACCGTCCGGATCACCGCCGCCGACGGGCGTTCGTACGACCTCGCCGAGCTGGAACCGGCCGGCTGGCGGCGGCAGATCGCCTGGGTGCCGCAGCACCCCCACCTGTTCGCCGGGACGGTCGCCGAGAACCTGCGGCTCTACCGGCCGGACGCGGGCGACGAGCAGCTGTGGACGGCGCTGCGGGCCGCCCACGCGCTCGACTTCGTCACCGACCTGGACGCCGAGCTGGGGGAGGACGGCGCCGGGCTCTCCGCCGGACAGCGCCAGCGCCTCGCGCTCGCCCGGGTGCTGCTCGCCGACGACCGGCCGCTGGTGCTGCTGGACGAGCCCACCGCCAACCTGGACGGCGCCTCCGAGGCCGCCGTCGTGGCCGCCGTCCGCACGCTCGCCGAGGACCCGGCGCGCACCGTGCTGATCGTCGCCCACCGGCCCGCGCTGCTGGCGGCCGCGGACGAGCGGGTACGGCTGGCGGGGCCCGCCGCCGCCCCGCTCGGCCACCTGGTCCCGCCCCGAGCCGAAGGGGCGCGCCGGTGCCGAAAGGGAGAAGCGACCAGCGAGGTACGAGCGCCGGAGCGCCGACCGTCGGCACCGGGTCGGAGCGCCCCGGAGGCGAGCGGGCGAGTCACAGTGGGCGGGCGAGTGACCGCCACCCCCGCCGTGCCCGAGGAGCCCGTGAGCGAGCCCGCCGCCCCCCGGCTGGCACTGTCCGTGCTGCTCGGCTCGCTCGCCCTCGGCTGCGCCGTCGCCCTGATGGCCACCTCCGGCTACCTGATCTCCCGGGCCTCCCAGATGCCCCCGGTGCTCTACCTGATGATGGCCGTGACCTCGGTCCGCGCCTTCGGCATCGGCCGAAGCTTCTTCCGCTACACCGAGCGGCTGGTCTCGCACGACGCCGTGCTCCGCACCCTCGGCACCCTGCGGGCCGCCGTCTACCGGCGGCTGACCGGGCTCGCCCCGGCCGGACTGCCCGCCTTCCGGCGCGGGGACCTGCTCTCCCGGCTGGTCGCCGACGTCGACGCGATCCAGGACCACTACCTGCGCTGGCGGCTGCCCGCCGCCGTCGCCGCCGTGGTCGCGCTGGGCTCGACGGTGGTGCTGGGCGCCTTCCTGCCCGCCGCCGGGCTGGTGCTCGGCCTCGGGCTGCTGCTCGCCGGCGTGCTGGTGCCCGCGCTGGCCGGCCGCTGGTCGGCCGGCGCCGAGCGGCGCCAGGCCCCGGCCCGCGGACACCTGTCCACCGCCGTGGTGGACGCCTTCACCGGCACCGCCGAGCTGACGGTGGCCGGCGCGCTGCCCGGCCGGCTGGCCGTCGTCCGCACCGCCGACGCCGCGCTGACCAGGCTGGCCGCCCGCTCGGCCGCCACCGCCGCGCTCGGCACCGGGCTGATCGCGCTGCTCACCGGGCTGACGGTGGTGGGCGCGGCGGCCGTCGGCATCCAGGGGGTGCGCGACGGGGCGCTCGCCCCGGTCTGCCTGGCGCTCGTGGTGCTGACCCCACTGGCCGCCTTCGAGGCCGTCACCGGGATGCCGCTCGCCGTCCAGGCCCGCCGGCGCAGCCGCGCCGCCCGGGCCCGGCTGGACGAGCTGCTCCTCGCGCCGGAGCCCGTCGCCGACCCCGCCGAGCCCCTGGAACTGCCCGAGCAGCCGCTGCCCGTCGCGGTGCGCGGGCTGACCGTACGGCACCCCGGGCAGGCCGTGGACGCGCTCACCGGGCTGGACCTCGACCTCTCCCCCGGCCGCCGGATCGCCGTGGTCGGCCCGTCCGGCTCCGGCAAGACCACCCTCGCCCTGGCGCTGCTGCGCTTCCTGGAGCCGGGCGCCGGGTCCGTCACCTTCGCCGCCGGTCGTCCACAGGCTGTGGACGGCCGCGCGCTCGCGGGCGAGGACGTCCGCCGGGTGATCGGCCTCTGCGCCCAGGACGCCCACGTCTTCGACAGCTCCCTGCGGGAGAACCTGCGGCTGGCCCGCCCGGGCGCGGACGAGGCCGAGCTGCGCGCCGCGCTCGCCGCCGCCCGGCTGCTGGACTGGACGGACGGCCTGCCGGAGGGCCTGGACACCATGGTCGGCGAGCACGGCGCCCGCCTCTCCGGCGGCCAGCGGCAGCGGCTCGCGCTCGCCCGGGCGCTGCTCGCGGACTTCCCGGTGCTGGTCCTGGACGAGCCCGCCGAGCACCTCGACCTGCCCACCGCCGACGCCCTCACCGCCGACCTGCTGGCCGCCACCGAGGGCCGCACCACCGTGCTGATCACCCACCGGCTCGCCGGGCTGGACGACGCCGCCGTGGACGAGGTGCTGGTGCTGGACGGCGGCCGGGTCGCCGAGCGCGGCCGCTGGTCCGAGCTGGTCGCCGACCCGGACGGGCGGCTGCACGCGATGTGGCGCCGGGAGCGGGAGGCGGACGGGCTGGTGGAGCCGGTGGGCCGCTGACGGCCGCGTCGGCGGAAGCCGCGTCTCCCTTCGGCTGAAAACCGTACAAACTAGGCTTTCTCCATGGACCCCACGCCGGACCTCCCCGAGGCCGCCCCCGAGCCGACACCCCATCGGGTGCCCGAGATCGCCTCGCTCGGGCTGGACACCCTGGTCACCGAGGTCGCGGAGCGCCTGCAGTCGGCCGCCGCGGTCACCGACCGGATGCAGCGCCTGCTGGAGGCGGTGGTCTCCATCGGCGCCGGGCTCGACCTGCACGCCACCCTGCACCGGATCGCCACCGGCGCCGCCGAACTGGTCGACGCCCGGTACGCGGCGCTCGGCGTGATCGCCCCCGGCGGGCACGGCCTGGCCGACTTCATCCACGTCGGCATCGACGACGAGACCGCCGCCGAGATCGGCGAACTGCCCGCCGGGCGCGGCATCCTCGGCGCGCTCATCGACCGCCCCGAGCCGCTGCGGCTGGCCGACCTCGGCGCCGACCCGCGTTCCTCCGGCTTCCCGCCGCACCACCCGCGGATGGTCACCTTCCTGGGCGTGCCGATCCGGGTCCGCGAGGAGGTCTTCGGCAACCTCTACCTCACCGAGAAGAAGGGCGGCGGCGCCTTCACCCCCGAGGACGAACAGGTGGTGCACGCGCTCGCCGCGGCCGCCGGCGTGGCGATCGAGAACTCCCGGCTGTACGAGGAGGGGCGCCGCCGCGAACGCTGGATCGCCGGCGCCGCCGCCGTCACCACCGCGCTGCTCTCCACCGAGCAGGCCGAGGGCGCGCTGACCGTGGCCGCCGAGCAGGTGCGGGAGTTGGCGGACGCCGCGCTCGGCATGATCCTGCTGCCCACCGGCCCCGCCGGCGAGGGCGACGGGCAGATGCGGGTCGCCCACGCCTCCGGCGAGGCCGCCGAGTTCGTCCGCGGCGAGCTGCTCCCCAAGGACAGCTTCGCGGCCCGGCTGCTGGCCGGGGAGAGCGTCCACCTGGACGACATGTCCAGCGACCCGACCGTGGTGATCCGGCTCGCCCGCAGCTTCGGCCCGTCCATGGCCGTCCCGATGGTCGCCGCCGGGCGGGTGCTCGGTGGGCTCTGCGTCTGGCGCCCGCGCGGCGCGCTGCCGTTCACCGACTCCGAGAAGCAGCTCGCCGAGACCTTCGCCTCGCAGGCCGCCCTCGCCCTGCGCCTCGCCGAGGGTCAGCGCGACCAGCAGCGCCTCGCCGTCTTCCAGGACCGCGACCGGATCGCCCGCGACCTCCACGACCTGGTGATCCAGCGGCTGTTCGCCACCGGGATGATGCTGGAGAGCGCGGCCCGGCGCGCCGTCGTCCCCGAGGTGAAGGTCGGCATCGGCAACGCGGTGGACGAACTGGACGCCACCATCCAGGAGGTCCGCACCACCATCTACGCCCTCCAGCACGACAACCACGGCGACGCCCCCGACACCCTGCGCACCCGCGTCCTGCGGGAGGCCAGCCAGGCCGCGGCGGCGCTCGGCTTCAAGCCCTCGGTGAGCTTCGTCGGGCCGGTGGAGAGCCTGGTCGGCGAGAAAACCGGGCGCCAACTCCTGGCCGCGCTACGGGAGATGCTCTCCAACACGGCCCGGCACGCGCGGGCCTGCCGGGTCGGCGTGGAGGTCGACGCCACCGTCCACCTGGACGACGGCGGCCGGCCGGTCGGCGGCGACCCCGAGTCGCTGGACCGCGGCGGGCGGCCCGGCGTGCTGCTCACCGTGACCGACGACGGGGTGGGCATCCCGGCGGGCGGACGGCGCAGCGGACTGCTCAACCTGACCCGCCGGGCGGAGGCGCTCGGTGGGGCCGCCTGGCACGAGTGGGGGCCCTACCGGAAGGGGACGACGGTGCGCTGGACGGCCCGGCTGTAGGTGCGTGACAAGCGTTAGGTGAAAGCTGAACGAGGGAGAACTTCCCGACCAACGCCGCAAGTTGTGAACGTTCTGGGCTATCGGCGCTTCTGTGTGCACACATAGCTTGTCATCCGTCTCGGAGGGGAAACCGGACGGAGGGGGCAGTGAACGCTTCCGGCCGCGGCAACACCGCAGCAGGGGCAAGTCGAGGGGGGTTCCGGACCGAGCGCGCTCCGGACGGGCGCTACCGCTGGCAGCTGAAGGCGCCCAACGGCCGCGTGGTCGCGATCACCCCCGCGCTGTTCGAGACGCCCGGCGAGGCCGAGCGGGGCTTCGACGGCCTGCGCGCGGGAGCCGCCGAACTGACCGCGCGGATCACCCATGTCCGCGACGGGATCGGGTGGATCTGGGTCATCCCCGGATCGCGCGGTCTGCCCGAGGTGCGGTCCAGTCGTGCCTACGAGCGGTACGCGACCTGCCAGAACGCCTTCCGGCGCTTCGTGGTGCTGCTCGCCAAACAGCCGGCGCGCGAACTGCCCGGGAGAGCCGTGTCGTCGAGACGTCCCGATGGCCGCTGAGCGGCGCGGACCGCGGCTGCTGATCGTGCCCGCGGCCGACCGCTGTGTGGGCTGGGCGCTGCGGGCCGCCAACGGGCGGCCGCTCGGGGTCGGCGTGCGCACCTACCGGAGCGAGGAGGAACTCGCCGAGGCGGTGCGTGAGTTGCTCATCGAGCGGGCCGCCCTTCGGTGTTCCGTCGCGCAGTCCGAGGGGCGGCAGTGGGTGTGGTCCGCCTACCTGCCGGTGCGCAGCACCCGGCCCGGGGCGGCCGCTTCCGTCCCGGTGGCCCGCAGCGCGCGCGGGTACCTGCGACGCGACCAGTGCCAGGCGGGCGTCGAGGGCTTCCTGGCCGGACTGCAGTGGGTGGGGCAGGAGTCGCGGCGGGGCGGGCGGGACGGCCTCCGGCCGCTGTGATCCGTCGGGATCCGCCGTGATCCGACGGCCGTCCGTGCGGTTCCGGTGAAGCGCAGGTTTCCGGCAACACCCCGAGCAGTCTCCTGGAGAAGAACGTCGTCGAGGGCGGGAGGGGTTGTGGCAGCCCTGTCGCGTCCACGCTGACCAGTGTCTAAACCTCGCTGAACCGATGAGTCGACATTACCGGGCCGGACTCGACCTCCCTTCCGGCGGAACCTCCCGGCCCGACAGGATCAGCTCTGCCGGACGGGCCGCAGCGGACGCGGCCACCGGCCCCGAACTCCCCCCGGAGCACGGGTTCACGCGATGTACGTCTCTCCCATCGGAGGAACAGGAACATGCGTAAGACCGCTGCCAAGCTGCTCACCGCCGCCGCCCTGGCGACCTCCCTGGTCACCATCGCCAGCGGCTCGGCCCTGGCCGACCCGACCGTCACCCCGGCCGCCCAGGACATCGTGGGCGTCGGCTCGGACACCATCCAGGCGCTGCTGAACCAGTTCTCGACCGACTACAACGTCTCCCTGGGTTCCGGCTCCACCGCGCCGCACCTGTACAGCTGGGACGCGACCGGCTCCTCGCCGATCACCACCAAGGTCGGTGCCACCTCGATCGCCCGCCCGAACGGCTCCGGCGCCGGCATCAAGGCTCTGGTCGCCAACACCAGCGCGACCGTGGACTTCGCCCGTTCCTCGCGCGGCCCGCAGCCGACCGACGCCCACGGCCTGGACTTCGTCACGCTGGCCAAGGACGCGGTGACCTGGTCCGCCAAGTCGGGCGGCGACGCGCCGGCGCAGCTGACCCCGGCGCAGCTGAACGCGATCTACAGCTGCACCACCACCAACTGGAAGCAGATCGACCCGAGCCTGCCGAACGCCACCATCAAGCCGTTCCTGCCGCAGGCCGACTCCGGCACGCGCGCGTTCTTCCTGACCGCGATCAGCAACCCGACCCTGGGCCAGTGCGTCACCACCGGTCCGGAGGAGAACGAGGGCACCGACCAGGCGCTGAACGACCCCGACGCGGTCTTCCCGTACTCCGTCGCCCACGACATCGGTCAGACCGTCGGCGGCCACGGCACGACGACCGACGCGCCCGGCAACCTGACCCTGCGCAACGTGGTGGTCAACGGTGCCACCCTGACCCCGGTCACCAACAGCCAGATCGACACCGACTTCGCCAACTCGCAGTTCGGCCGCGTGGTCTACAACGTCTTCCGTGACGCCGAGTGGAACGCGACCGACACCCACGGCCAGGCGCTCCAGAACATCTTCGGCTCCAACGGCTGGATCTGCAACGACCCGACCGCGGCCGCCGACATCGCGAGCTACGGCTTCCTGGCCACCCCGGCCTGCGGTGTCGCCACCCTCACCTGATCCACCCCGCACCACCCGGCGGCCACGGGCGTCCAGCCCGTGGCCGCCGGCGGTCCTCGGGCCGGTGTTCCACCCCCGCGCGACACCTTCCTCTCCCAAGGAGACCAGCATGTCCCGTACCACCGCCCGGTACCTCGCCGGCGGCGTCGCGGTCGTTCTCGCCGTGACCGGCCTCAGCGGCGCGGCCGCGGCCGACACCACCCCCGCTGCCACCCCCACGGGCAGCGCCGTGGTGGTCGAGAACAACGCGTTCCTGCAGAACGCGGCCACCAACGGTGTGGTGATCGTTCCGCTGCCGAACGCCGGCGTTTCCTACGACGTCACCAAGGGCCTGTCGACGAGCCTTCCGGTGACCGGCGGCAGCGTGAACCTGCGCGGCTACTACGGCAACGCGACGCTCGACGGCAGCCTGCTCTTCGTCGACGTCCAGACCGGCAAGAGCGTGCTCTTCGAGCAGCTCGCGTTCAGCGCCGACCGCTGGCGCCTCACCGGCGTGCCGGACGGCGCCACCGCGCCGGTCCCGCTGCTGCGGCCGGCCGGGATCCAGGAGAGCAGCCAGAGCGGGACGACCCAGAGCCTGACCGCGAGCAACCTCACGCTGGACACCACGGGTGCGCAGTACCTCGACACCCAGCTGAACACCACCTTCTTCACCGGTGGCCAGTCGGTCGGTTCCTTCTCGTTCACCTTCAACGGCTGATCGCAGGCGCCGACTTGCGCGACGGGCCTGCGTCGGGTGACGCGGGCCCGTTTCGTTCGGAGGTGTCAACTCCGCGACAGAGGTGCCGCGTTGTGGTCCCGTACACACGCGCGACCGGATCCGGCCACTTGTGGCCGGCCGAATGGATGCGTACCGGAATCGTTGGCCGCTCGCAGCCTGATCCCCCTGCGCCGCGCTTCCCGGCGGCGCGCAACCGTACGGAGGTGCCCGCCATGAGAGTCCGCCTACCCGACCGGAGACATCCGGGGTGGTGGCGTCGCCGGATACCGGCGATCGCGTTGGTGTGGTCGGTGGTGGTGGCGATCGGCGTGGTGCCGATCGGCCTGGGAGCCGTGCCGCAGGCGGCGGCCGAGGACTCGGCCGTCACGGTGACGGGGCCCAGGATCTGGCTTCCGAAGGAGGGCAAGGACGGCCCTGAGGGAAGTGTCACGGTCGCCCAGACGAAGAACCTGGTGAACCAGGTGGTTCACGTCAGCTGGAAGGGGTTCACCCCGTCCAGCGACGTCAGCGGAAGCCCCTGGGCGGGCGGAGCGACCGTCGGGGAGCGCCTGCCCTACTACGAGGTGCGGGTGTACCAGTGCAAGGGCACGGACCCGAGGATCACCGACTGTTACGACAGCACGCTGTACGGCGCCGATGCGGCGGCGGGGTTCCAGCAGAAGAGGCCTGCGGCCGGGACGACCTTCCCCGACTTCCCGTCCAACAAGGTCGTCGCGACGACGGCTGCGGACGGCACGGGATACGCGGACATCGAACTCTTCACCGCGATCCAGAGTCCCACCCTGGGCTGTGACGACAAGAACCCGTGTTCACTGGTGGTGGAGCCCAACTACGGCGGCGACGTCATAGCGTGGAAGGACCCGACCCGGAAGGGCGTGGTCAACTGCCAGAACCACGCGTTGGACACCGCCTTCGACATGCCGTCCGACCTGGTGCTCCAGCGGCAGCTCAATCGGTGGACGCAGTTCGCGACAGCCGAGCAGTGCGCCTGGGAGCGTCGCACGGTGGTCCCGCTCGAATTCGCTCCCACCGCGGCCTCCTGCCCGGGGGAGAAGCCGGCCTTCGCCGTGGACGGCCTGGAACCGGCCAAGCGGGCCGTGGAGCAGTGGCAGGCCGGATTGTGCCAGGGCAACGACCCGATGCTGCTGACGTACGGTTTCGCGAACGGTGACTCGCAGGCCCGGTCGGACTTCCTCGCCGGCGGCAAGGACATGGCACTGGTGGCCAGGCCTGATGCGCAGGCTCCACCGCCGAGGCCGTACGTGTACGCGCCGGTGGCGACCTCGGGGATCTCGGTGGTCTTCATCGTGGACGATCCGAAGACCCGCCTGCAGTTCAGGAGCATGCGGCTCAACGCGCGGTTGTTGGCGAAGCTGCTCACCCAGTCCTACAACTCGCCGGGTGATGTCCCCTCGGTGAAGGGGAATCCGCAGTGCGTCTTCGACGACCCGGAGTTCCAGAAGCTGAACCCGCTTCCCCCGGACAGCAAGGCCGCCTGGCCGACGGGGTGCAGCTACAGCAATGTCAGCCCGACGGTCTTCGGCGGGACGGCGGACATGACGTACCAGTTGACGTCCTGGATCGCTTCCGACCCGGACGCGGTGCGGTTCCTCGACGGTGAACCGGACCCGTGGGGAATGCGCGTGGACAGCTACTACCTGCGCCCGGCGTTCTCCGGCTACCCGGTCGACTCCTTCGTCCGGCAGGACTCCTCCGGGTTCGCCGGAGCGACGGAGGACCCGAAGGACCGGTGGAAGCAGTACGAGTGGAACCCGGTGGCGACCGGGCTGAACGACGTGGCGCGGAAGGTTCTGTGGAACAAGCCGAACTGCGTCAACACGGACAAGCACTCGGACGGGACCCACGACCTGTGCCCGTCGATGCCGGTCGGTCGGCGGACCCTTTTCGCGATCATGGATTCCGGCCAGGCGAAGGCCTACTCGCTCCCCGAGGCCCAGCTGGTCAACCCGGCCGGCGGCTTCGCCTCCCCTGACGGCCCGGGCCTGCAGGCCGCCGTCGCCGACATGACCGTCGACCAGTCCACCGGCGTGCAGTCCCTGCCGTACGGCACGTCCGACACGGCGTTCTCGCGGGACCAGAAGGCCTACCCGCTGACCACCGTGGACTACGCGATGCTCCCGACCAAGGACGTCGCGGCCGACAAGGTGGCCGCGATGAGCAGGTTCATGCGCGCGGTCACCACCATCGGCCAGGTCTACGGCCACGAGCCCGGTCACCTCGCGCCCGGCTTCCTCGCGCTGACCGCCGCCCAGCGGACCCAGGCGGCCGACGCCATCAGCCACCTGGAGGCGCAGGACGCCAAGCTGCCCGGCAACCAGGCCGCGCCGCCGAACCCGCCCTCGACCGGCGGCGACGGCTCGACCCCGGCCGCCGGCGGCAGCGGGGGCGGCAGCGCCCCGAACGTCGCCTCGGTCACCCAGGTCGGCGAGGGCGCGGGCCCGGCCGGCGGCTCCGGGGGCTCCTCGACCGGCGGCTCGGGCTCCGACTCCACCGGCGGTCCGGCCGGCAGCGGCGGCGGCACGGGCGCCGGCAGCGGTGCCGGTACCGCGGCCGGTGGTGCCGGCGCCGCCCCGGGTGCCAAGCCCGGCGCGAGCCCGAGCGCGCCCGGCAAGTCGCTGTCCGCCGCGCCGGTCGCCGCCGGTACCCCGGCGTCGGACCGCTCCGGTCTGGCCCGGCTGCTGCTGCCGATCGCGCTGATCGGCGGCGGGGTGCTGCTGGTCGGCGGTCCGGCGGCCCTGGTCCTGGGCGGTACGCCCGCCGGGGCGCGGGCGCTGACCGGGCTGCGGCAGGGCTGGGCGCGGGTGCGCCGCCGCCCGTGACGCACTGACCGCACCACTCGCACCGACCGCACCACCCGAGCGACTCGGCGGGGCCGCCGTTCCGGCCCCGCCGAGTCGTTTTCGCATGCGCCAAGTGGCTTGGTGTCAAAGCGCGTTGATCTTTCGAGTGAAACCGGCCAGCTGTCCGATCACGCTCGATCGTGCTCAAATCCCTTACCAATCAACCGAGTTGAGCATTAGTGTCGCTGCGAACATGCCACCAGCCGGCCATTCGAAGCCATCTGGAGTTCCCAACTCCGCTACAGAGTCGCCGCGTTGGGCCCTCGTACACGCGGCCGACCCGATTCGGCCACCTCCGGCTGGCCGAATGGGTACGCACCGGATCCGTCCCCCGCAGCCGAGCACGGAGAGCAGACCATGACATCCGCCGCCGAGCCCGCGGCACCGTACGCCGGGGCGCCAGGCCAACCCGACCACGGGCCCGACCAGGACGTCCCGCGTGTGATCACCGACCCCGCGACCCCCGGCGACCGGGTGTTCCGCGGGGTGCTGCGGATCGCCGGGCTCTCGGTCTTCGCGATCATGGGGCTGATCGCGTTCTTCCTGATCCTGCGCGGCACGGACGCGCTGCGCGCCGTCGGTCTGTCCTTCCTCGCCGAGCAGAAGTGGCAGACCGCCGCGCACAACTTCGGCATCGCCGCCGTCCTCCCGGACGGGCTGCTGATCGCCGTGATCGCGCTGGTGATCGCCGTCCCGGTCGCCCTCTTCACCGCGATCTTCATCTCGGAGTACGCGCCGGTCCGGTTGCGCGCGGCGCTGATCTCGCTGATCGACCTGATGGCGGCGATCCCCAGCATCATCTACGGCCTGTGGGGGCTCTTCTTCCTCCAGCCGCGCATCATCGGCTTCGTCCGCTGGCTCACCAACCACCTCGGCGACGCGATCCCCTTCCTCAAGGTGCGCACCGGCGACATCGGCACCTCCTACACCTCCTCCACCTTCATCGCGGGCGTGGTCGTCGCGCTGATGATCATCCCGATCGTCACCTCGCTCAGCCGGGAGGTGTTCTCCCAGGCGCCGCAGGGCGAGCGGGAGGGCGCCTACGCGCTGGGTTCGACCCGCTGGGGGATGGTGCGCACGGTGGTGCTGCCGTTCGGCAAGGGTGGCGTGATCGGCGCGATCATGCTGGGCTTCGGCCGGGCGATGGGCGAGACGATCGCGGTCGCGCTGATCATCTCGCCGAGCTTCAAGACCATCACCCACGTCCTGGAGAACGGCGCCAACTCGATCTCGGCGCTCATCGCGCTGCGCTTCGGCGAGTCGGACGCGCTCTCGCTCTCCGCGCTGATGGCGGCCGGCCTGGTGCTGTTCGCACTGACCCTGCTGGTCAACGTGGCGGCCGGCTTCGTGATCAACCGGTCCCGCTCCGGGGCCTCCATCGCGGACTGAGATGGCGGACCGACATGGCCGGCCTCGTCCCGACCCCGCTGAAGGGAACCACCCGATGACCACGCTCGACCTGCCGCCGGTCGCCGCGGCCGAGCCCCCCGGCTCCCCCGGCTCCCCCGACGCGCCCGCCGAGGCCGCGCCGTCGCGCCCCGAGACCAGGGTGCGGCTCGGCGGCGTCACCCGCGAGGACGTGTTCACCGTGGCCGGCGCGCTGGTCGGCTCGCTCGCGCTGGACTGGATGCTGTACGAGCGGGTGCTGCCGTTCAGCGGCGTGTTCGGCTTCCTGCTCTGCTGGTACGTCCTCTTCCTGACGGGCTACTTCGCGCTCGGCCGGCTCCAGCGGGGCAGGCTCATGGTGCGCGACCGGCTGGTGTCGGTGGTCGCCTGGAGCTCCGGGCTGCTGGTGGTCGCGCTGATCGGCGACCAGATCGGCTACGTGGCGAGCCGCGGCTACGAGGCGGCGCAGCACCTCAACTTCTTCACCGAGTCGATGGAGCAGACCGCCGCGCTCTCCCCGATCACCTCCGGCGGCGCGCTCAACGCGATCGTCGGCTCGCTCGAACAGCTGGGCCTGGCCACGCTGTTCGCGGTGCCGCTGGGCATCGCGGCGGCGATCTTCATGTCCGAGGTCGGCGGCCGACTGGCCAAGCCGGTGCGGACGCTGGTCGAGGCGATGACCGCACTGCCGTCCATCGTGGCCGGCCTGTTCATCCTCGGCGTCCTCATCATCACCTTCGGCGCCGAGAAGAGCGGTTTCGCGGCCTCGCTCGCGCTGACCGTGATGATGATGCCGATCGTCACCCGGGCCGCCGAGGTGGTCATCCGACTGGTGCCGGGCACCCTGCGGGAGGCCTCGTACGCGCTGGGCGGCAGCCAGTGGCGCACGGTGTGGAACGTGGTGCTGCCGACCGCCCGCCCCGGCCTGGTGACGGCGGTGGTGCTCGGCATGGCGCGCGGCATCGGCGAGACCTCCCCGGTGCTGCTGACCTCGGGCTTCACCTCGCAGTTCAACGCCGACCCGTTCCACGAGCACCAGGTGTCGCTGCCGCTGTACATCTGGAACTACGTCAAGCAGCCCTACCCCGAGATGGTCGCTCGCGCCTTCGCGGCCGGTCTGACCCTGATGGCCCTGGTGCTGATCCTGTTCGTCACCGCGCGCGTGCTCGGCGGGCGCAAGCCGGGTGAGTTGACGAGGCGCCAGAGGCGTCGGATCGACCGGGAGGCGCGCCGGGCCGAGGCCGGCGCGCGGGCCGCCCGTCCCGCCGTCCCGCTCTCCGGGAACAGCTGATGACTCACCCAACCACCCTCCGTACCAGAGGAGTTCTCATGTCGTGGGAGGCTGCCGGCCGGCCCGTGGCCCGCGGGCTCGCCCTGCTGATGTCCCTGTTCCTGCTCGCGGCCTCCCCCCTGCTGGGGCCTGGCTCGAAGGCGTACGCGGCATCCGTCGCGCTGAGCGCCGACGGCTCCAGCTGGGCCGGTCCGGCCATCGACCAGTGGCGCCAGGACGTCGGACCGCAGGGCATCCAGATCAGCTTCAACCCGATCGGCTCGGCGGCCGGCCGCAACTCGTGGCTCCTCGGGCAGGACGACTTCACCGCCTCCGACGTGCCGTTCCGCACCAGCCAGGACTCCGGTGTGAACTCGGCGGGCCAGCGCACCGGCACGGGTGGCGTGGAGACGATGACGTACGGCTTCTCGTACATCCCGATCACCGCCGGCGGCACCACCTTCATGTACAACCTGGTGGTCGGCGGCAAGCAGGTCCGCGACCTGCGGCTGTCCCCGCAGACCATCGTGGACATCTTCACCAACAAGATCACCAACTGGAACGACCCGAAGATCACCGCCGACTACGGCAAGGCGCTGCCCAACCTGCCGATCACCCCGGTGGTCCGCTCCGACGGCTCCGGCGCCACCGCCCAGTTCACCCGTTGGATGGAGCACACCCACAAGGACCAGTGGGACGCGTACTGCTCGTCCGTCAACGGCGTCTCCTGCGGTGACTACACCGAGTTCTTCCCGCCGTCCGGCCGGATGGTCGCCCAGAACGGCTCGGACGTCGTGGCCGGCTACATCAAGGCGCCCTCCGGCCTCGGCACCATCGGCTACGACGAGTACGCCTTCGCCAAGCGCAGCAACTGGCCGGTCGTGAAGGTGCTCAACCAGGCCGGCTACTACTCGCTGCCGACCGCCTCCAACGTCGCCGTGGCGCTCACCGCCGCCAAGATCCGCGGTGTGGACGACAACACCCCGTCCACCGACCCGAACTACCTGCAGCAGAACCTCGACGGCGTCTACACCATGGACGACCCGCGCGCGTACCCGATCTCCAGCTACAGCTACGTGATCGTGCCGCGCGCGGGTGCCGCGCTGCCCCCGCCGGGCCGCTTCACCAACGACAAGGGCGGCGCGCTCAGCCGCTTCCTCGCGTACGTGCTCTGCGAGGGCCAGGGCGAGGCCGACGGCCTCGGCTACTCGCCGATCCCGCGCGGCCTGGTCCGCGGCGGGCTGCTGCAGACCAAGTCGATCCCCGGCAACGCCGGCCCGGTCGACCCGGACACCCTGTCCAACTGCGCCAATCCGACCTTCAACTCGGCCGGTGAACTGACCGTCCTGAAGAACGCGCCGATGCCCAGCCCCTGCGACAAGCAGGGCACGCCGCTGGACTGCACCGTGCAGAACGGCCAGCCGGTCAAGAGCGGCTCGGGCGGCTCGGGCGGCTCCGGCAGCGGTGGTGGCGGCGCTTCCGGTGGGACCGGGGGTTCGGGCGGCACCGGCGGGTCCGGCGGCAACGGTCACGGCGGTGGCGGCGGCTCGTCCGCGGGCGCCGGAGGCGGCGGTGGCGGGGACGCGGGCGGTGCCGGTGGCAGCGCGGCCGGCGGCGACCCGAACGCTGGTGGCGGCGCGGCCACCGGGGACCCGAACGCGGCCGGCGGCGGGGGTGACGGCTCCGCCGAGGCCGTGGTCGACCCGCAGACCGGGCAGGTGGTTGCCCGCGGCCGCGGCGGCGGCTCCACCGAGGTCGCGGCCAACGTGGTCGAGGTGAGCGGCAAGCCCGAGGACTGGACGCTCTCCACCCTCACCGCGGTGGAACTGCTCGCCGTGGTGCTCGTCCCGCCGCTGCTGGGCCATCGGCTGCTGGGCCGCCGGCTGCTGCGCCGGCGCAAGGGATCGGGCGGTGCCTCGTGACCGCACCGGTCCTGGAGAAGCCGGTGACCGAACCGTCGGCGCCCCTGGTCGAGGAGCCCCCGGCCCGTCCCGCCGTCACGCCCGCGCGGCGGCGGTTCCTCCAGGGCGCCTGGGCGGTCAGCCTGCTGGCCGCGCTGGTGGTGGGCTTCGTCGGCTACCTGTTCACGCTCTCGCACGTCCAGGAGCGGCACTACCAGTCGTCCGCGTACAAGACCTTCAAGGACCAGCTCGCCCGGGCCGTCGCCCCGACCGGCTCGGCCGACGACGGCGACCCGGTGGCGCTGCTGGACATCCCGGCGATCGGCCTGCACCAGGCCGTGGTGGTCGAGGGCACCACCAGCCGGGACCTGATGCGCGGCCCCGGCCACCGCCGGGACACCGCGCTGCCCGGCCAGGGCGGGGTCGCGGTGGTGTTCGGCCGCGGCGCCACCTTCGGCGCGCCCTTCGCCGAGCTGTCGAAGCTCCGGGTCGGCGACACGATCGAGGCCACCACCGGGCAGGGCAAGTACACCTACACCGTCAACGTGTACGGCGACGGCGACCACCCGATCACCGACCCGGCCCGCAACCGGCTGGTCCTGGTCACCGGCGACTCCGACTGGATCCCCGGCTCCACCGTGATGATCGGCGCCCGCCTTGAGGGCGACCCCGACCAGAACCCCGGCGGCCGCCCCGCCACCGTCGCGTACGACAAGGCGCTGGCCGCGGACAAGGGCGCGCTGGCCACGCTGCAGCTGTGGTCGCTCGGGCTGCTGGGCGCGGTGGTCGGCGCGCTGCTGCTGGCCCGGTACCGGCGGCCGTCGGCCGTCTACCTGAGCCTCGCGCCGGTGGTCGGCGCGCTGATCTGGGCGGTCTACGAGAACGCCGCCGCCCTGCTGCCCAACCTCTACTGACGCGCGCCCGGAGGACCGTACCGATGACCGACACCACCCAGCAGCCGCACGACGCGGCGGCCGACCCGGCCGCCGACACCCTCACCCTCCCGCCGGTCACCCCCGCGCCGGGCCCCGGAGACGGCCGGCCCGGGGACGGCCCGCTGGCCGGGCTGGAGACCCGGGACGTCTCCGCCTGGTTCGGCAGCCGCAAGGTGCTGGAGCGGATCTCGCTGGCGATGCCGGCCGGCGAGGTCACCGCGCTGATCGGCCCCTCCGGCTGCGGCAAGTCCACCTACCTGCGGATCCTCAACCGGATGCACGAGATGGTGCGCGGCGCCGCCCTGGCCGGCGAGGTGCTGCTGGACGGGGACGACGTCTACCGGCCCGGGCGGCGCCCCGCCGAGGTGCGGCGCCGGATCGGCATGGTGTTCCAGCGGCCCAACCCGTTCCCGGCGATGTCCATCCAGGACAACGTCTCCAGCGGGCTCAAGCTGGCCGGAATCAAGGTGTCCAAGGAGGAGCGCCGGCACCTGGTGGAGACCAGCCTGCGCCGGGCCGGGCTCTGGGACGAGGTGTCCGCCCGGCTGCACACCCCGGGCGGCGCGCTCTCCGGCGGCCAGCAGCAACGCCTGTGCATCGCACGGTCGTTGGCCGTCTCGCCGGACATCCTGTTGATGGACGAGCCGTGCTCCGCGCTCGACCCGACCTCCACCCGCCGGGTCGAGGAGACCATCGCCGAACTGCGCGGGCGACTCACCATCGTGATCGTCACCCACAACATGCAGCAGGCCCAGCGCGTCTCGCAGAGCTGCGCGTTCTTCCTGGCCACCCACGACACCCCGGGCCGGATCGTCGAGGCCGGGCCGACCGGGCAGATCTTCGGGCACCCGCGCGACCAGCGGACCTCGGACTACGTCAACGGCCGCTTCGGTTAAGGCGGTTACCGGGCTGGTCGACGGGTGCTGGTGCCGGGTGCTACCGGGGCAGGAACTCCTCCAGCACCGCCGCGACGCCGTCCTGGTCGTTGCTCACGGTGTGCAGCGACACCGCCGCCAGCACCGCCGGGTGCGCGTTGGCGACGGCGTACGCGGTGCCGGCCCAGGCCAGCATCTCCAGGTCGTTCGGCATGTCGCCGAAGGCCACCACCTCACTGCGGTCGATCCCGTGCTCGGCGCACCAACGGGCCAGCGTGCTGGCCTTGGTGACGCCGGACGCACTGATCTCCAGCAGCGGGATCGGCGAGGAGCGGGTGATCTCGGCCAGGTGCCCGGCGGCCGTCCGGGCCTCGGCGAGGAAGGTGTCCGGGTCGAGGTCCGGGTGCTTGGCCAGCAGCTTGAACAGGCCCCGCACCGGGCCGCCGTCCCCGAGCAGCTCCTCGGCCGGGCCGACCTCGCAGACCATGTCGTCGCCCCACATGAGCACCTCGTACTCGGGCTCGCGGGCCCACCCGTCCGCGTGCTCGAAGGCGAAGGCGGTGCCGGGCAGCTTGGCGCGCAGCGCCTCGACCACCGCCAGCGTGGTCCCGGCCGCCATCGGGAAGTACTCCACCAGCTCGCCGCGCCGCACGTCCACGATCGCGCCGCCGTTCGAGCAGATCGCCACCCCGTGGCCGCCGATGTGCGGGCTCACCTGCTGCATCCACCGCGGCGGCCGCCCGGTCACGAACACCACCTGGATCCCGGCCGCCTCGGCCGCCGCCAGGGCCGCCGCGGTGCGATCGCTGACGGTGCCGCCGGCGCAGAGCAGGGTGCCGTCCAGGTCGGTGGCGATGAGGCGGGGAGCGGTGCGGGGTTCGGTCACCGGTCCATCTTCGCCCATCGGTGCCGCCGGGTCACCGCCCAGGGCGGGGGCCGCAGCCCTGACCGTACGGACGGGTTCCGGCCCTTCACACGCCGTTTCCGGCCGATCCGCCCCCGTCCGGGGTGTCGGTGCGGGCCGAACGGGCAGGACTGATCCCGGTCACCCCGTCGGCAGGAAGAGCCATGCCCACAAGCCAGCTCCGAGACGAGACGTCCCCGACCCGCCGCTCCACCGCCGCCTCCCCGGACGAGCCGGACGTGCCCGACGAGCCGGACGTGCCCGACGAGCCGGACGTGCCCGTCGCCTCCCGCGAGCCGGTCCTGCTCGGTGAGGTCCTCTTCCACACCCTCGCCGAACTCGCCCGCCGCACCCCGGATCCGGCCCCCGCCCTCCCCGCCCAGCGCACCCGCCCGCACCCGTAGCCGTCGTCACGACCGCTCGGTGCGCCGTACCCAGTAGCGCCAGCCGGCCTCGATCTGGCTCGGCGGCCACACCGTGGCGTCCTTCTCCAGGCTCTCCCGGTGGCCGGTCCAGTGCCGGATCCCGCCCGCCGCCTGGGCGCTCAACTGCAGGCCGCAGGCCCGTTCCAGCAGCACGGCGTACATCACCGCGTGGGCGATGTCCCGGCCCGCCGCGAGCAGTCCGTGCTGCGGCATCAGGCAGGCCCTGGCCCCGCCGAGGTCGGCGGCCAGCGCCCGCCCGAGCTCCCCGGTGCGGACCAGGCCGGCGGTCGCGCGGAAGCTCGGCAGGCCGTGCTCGGCGAAGACCACCGCGTCGTGGCTCAGCGCCCGCAGCGGCACCCCGAGGGCGCTGAAGGCGTTCGCGGTGGCCGAGTGGGTGTGCAGCGAGACCCCGACGTCCGGGCGGGCCCGCATCAGCTCGGTGTGGATGTGGTACTCCAGGTGCACCCGTCCGCTGCCCGCGAGCGCCTCGCCGTCCCAGGAGACCAGCAGCACCCGGTCCGGGCCGACCTCCTCCAGGCCCCACCCCGAGGCCTTCATCCAGACCCCGCGCCCGTCGGGGTCGCGGACCGCCAGATGGCCCCAGACCATGTCCCCCTGCCCCGCCTCGGCGAGCACCCGGCTACCGAGCGCTGCCAGGGCCGCCGCCTCCCCGCCGGTGGCGGGGATCAGCGCGGTGGCGGTGTCGACGTTCATGGACGCTCCCGGTTCGCTCGCTCCGGCGTTCACTTCTCGTGTCACGAACCTAAGCGAGCAGGGCTGTTGACGAACAGATCAGACGACGCGAGTGCCACTTTCGCCCGCCTCCAACAGGACTTGAGCCGTGTTCAAGGGACTCTGCGCGCGCGTGCGCTGGAGTGGCGGGGCCAGCTGAGCCCTGCCTTGGAGGCCATTCACGATGAAGGTTCTGTTCACGATCTCGCCCTGGGCCGGGCACTTCTACCCCATGGTGCCGCTGGGGTGGGCCCTGCAGGCGGCGGGGCACGAGGTGCGGGTGATGTGCACCCCGTCCTCGGCCGACTGGGTCCGCGGCGCAGGCCTGGTGCCCGCCCCGATCCTCGACGACCACGACAACCCGCTCTTCTGGGCTCGGCTGTTCCACCAGCAGCGGGTGATCCGGGGCGTCGCGCGGGACAACGGCCTGCCGCTGCTGCACCCGGTGACCGGCGAACGGATGGCCTCCCCGGACGAGTTCGACTGGCCCTCGTACAAGCGGAAGTACGAGAACGAGTGGGGCCAGGCCTGGCTGCGCAAGATGGAGCGGGTGATCATCTACACCACCACCTTCGCGCCCGACCTGGTGGTCCACGACATGATGAGCGCCGAGGGGCCGTTCACCGCGGTGATCCACCGGCTGCCGTCGGTGCTCCACCTGTGGGGCCCGGTGGGCACCGCGGAGACCGACCCGCGGGTGGACATCGTGCCGGAGTACAACAACGGCATCCTGCGGACGCTCGGCATCAAGGGCAAGGGCCGTGAGCTGATCACCCACGTCATCGACCCCTGCCCGGCGAGCATCGCCCCGCCCACCACCGCCGAGCGGCTGCCGATGCGCTACGTGCCGTACAACGGGCCGGGTGAGGCGCCGGTGTGGGTGTACGAGAAGCCGGAGAAGCGGCGGATCTGCGTGGTCTGGGGGCACACGCTCAGTCGCTTCGGGCCGGAGGCCTTCCTGGTGTCCATGGTCCTGGAGGCGCTCGCCGACCTCGATGCCGAGGTGGTCGTCGCGATCAACCCCAAGGACCGGGAGTACGTCGGGGAACTGCCCGCCAACGCCCGGATCCTGGAGCAGTTCCCGATCAACATGCTGCTGCCCACCTGCGACGCGGTGGTGCACCACGGCGGCGCCGGCTCGGTGATGAGCGCCGTCGTGGCGGGGGTGCCGCAGCTGGCGATCCCGTTCGAGGAGGAGCAGCACGCCAACGGGCAGCGGGTGGCGGCGGCGGGCGCGGGCATCCATATGCTCGGGAAGGAGGCCACCGTGGAGCGGATCCGGGAGCACGTGGACGCGCTGCTCGGCGACGAATCCTACCGGCGCGGCGCCGAGAAGCTGGCGGCGGAGGTCGCCGAGCGGCCGACCCCGGCCGAGCTGGTCCCGGTGCTGGAGGAGATCGCCGCCGCGAAGACCCCCGCGGTCACCATCGACTGGGACTCGATCGACGCCACCGGCTACGAGCACGGTCTGATCAAGCAGTAGTCGGCCGGTCTGGGCTCCGAGGGCGGTCCCGCCAGTGCGGCGGGGCCGCCCTCGCACGTCCCCGGCGGGCGGCGCGCCCGCTCCAGCCGGATTCCACCAGGACTCCCCGGAACCCCCGACAACCCCTGCCTAGCCTGCAGTTGCAGGTACAGACACCGCGCAGGGCCGAGCCGTGATCGCACCGGCTCCCGACCACGCAGGGGAACAGATTGAAAGCGCTTGTTCTGTCGGGCGGGATGGGGACACGGCTGCGTCCGTTGACTCACTCCATGCCGAAGCAGCTCGTCCCGATTGCCGGAAAACCGGTCTTGGTCCACTGTCTCGACCGGATCCGGGACGCGGGAGTCACCGACATCGGCATCGTGGTCGGTGAGCGGGCCAAGGAGATCGAGGCCGCCCTGGGCGACGGCTCGCAGCTCGGGGTCCGGATCACCTACATCCAGCAGGAGGCCCCGTTCGGGCTGGCCCACTGCGTGCTGATCGCCCGTGAGTTCCTGGCCGAGGACGACTTCGTGATGTACCTCGGTGACAACGTGCTGGACGCCGATCTCACCGCGCTGATGGAGCCGTTCCTGGCCCGTCGGCCCGCGGCCCAGTTGGTGGTGACCAAGGTGCCCAACCCGAGCGAGTCGGGGGTCGCCGAGGTCGACGCCGAGGGCGTGGTGCTGCGGGTGGAGGAGAAGCCCGCGCAGCCGCGCAGCGACCTGGCGATGGTCGGGGTCTACTTCTTCACGCCGGAGGTCCACCAGGCTGTCCGGGAGATCCCGCTCAGTTGGCGGAACGAGTGGGAGATCACCGACGCGATCCAGTGGCTGATCGACAACGGCCGGCAGGTGCGGGCCAGTGTGCACGACGGCTTCTGGAAGGACACCGGCCGGGTCGAGGGCATCCTCGACTCCAACCGGGTGCTCCTCGACGAACTCGCTGAGGAGCAGGGAGAGTTGGACCCTGGTGTGCTGGACGGCGAGAGTACCGTCAGCGGCCCGGTCCGGATCGGGCCGGGAGTGCGGCTGATCCGCTCGCACGTGGTCGGCCCGGCGGTGATCGGGGCCGGAACGGTGATCGAGGACAGCCGGATCGGGCCGTACACCGCCCTCGGCGAGCGCTGTGTGCTCCGGCGGGCCGGCATCGCGGACTCCATCACGCTCGACGGGGTCGAGGTGTACGGGGTCACCGGGATCCGCGAGTCCCTGATCGGAAACGCCGCGCAGATCGCTCAGCGGCCCAGCGAGCCGGGCGTCAACCGCCTGGTCGTCGGCGACCACACCCGGATGGAGGTCGGGGCGTGAGGATCCTGGTCACCGGCGCGGCCGGCTTCATCGGCTCCCACTACGTGCGCTCCCTGCTCGCCGACGAGTACCCGGGCCACGAGGGTGCCCGGGTCACCGCGCTGGACAAGCTCACCTACGCGGGCAACCTCGCCAACCTGCCGGTCGGGAATCCGCGGCTGACCGTGGTCACCGCCGACGTCTGCGACCGGGACGTGCTCGCCGACGTGCTGCCCGGGCACGACGCGGTGGTCCACTTCGCCGCCGAGTCGCACGTGGACCGCTCGGTGGCCGGCGCCGAGCCCTTCTTCCGGACCAACGTGATGGGCACCCAGAACCTGCTGGACCGCTGCGTCGAGGCGCGCATCCCGCGGGTCGTGCACGTCTCCACCGACGAGGTATACGGCTCTATCGCCGAGGGTTCCTGGGACGAGGACCAGCCGCTGCTGCCCAACTCGCCCTACGCGGCCTCCAAGGCCGCCTCGGACCTGGCCGCCCGCAGCTACTGGCGCACCCACGGGCTCGACCTGAGCATCACCCGCTGCGCCAATAACTACGGGCCGTACCAGTATGTCGAGAAGGTCGTCCCGCGGTTCGTGACCAGCCTGATCGACGGCGGGACGGTGCCGCTCTACGGCGACGGCGGCAACGTCCGCGAGTGGCTGCACGTCTCGGACCACTGCCGGGCCCTTCAGCTGGTGCTGGCCGGCGGACGGGCCGGCCGGATCTACAACATCGGCGGCGGCACCGCGCTGACCAACCGCGAGCTCACCGAGCGGCTCCTGGAGCTCTGCGGCGCGGGCCCGGACCGGATCCGGCAGGTGCCCGACCGCAAGGCCCACGACCTGCGCTACTCGGTGGACGACAGCCGGATCCGCGAGGAGCTCGGCTACCGGCCGCAGGTCGACTTCGAGCAGGGCCTCAAGGAGGTCGTCGCGTGGTACCGCGACCACCGCGACTGGTGGGAGCCCACGACGACCGCGAACCGAACGGAGACCACCCGATGACCGTGACCCGGTCCGTCGAGATCCAGGATCAACTACCGCTGCTGCGCGAGGTGGTGGGCCACCACCGGCCGGTGCCGTTCATCCTCACCCGAGAGATGTTCGGCGGCCTGCCGATCGAGCTGGCTGGCGCCGAGATCAGCGCCCTGGTCGACCGGCCCGTCGCCGAGACCCATGTGCACAGCGTCCCGGAGATCTACCTGCTGTTCGCACCCAACCCGGGTGACGCGGAGATCTCCGTCGAGGTCGAGGACGAGGAGTTCCTGCTGACCGCGCCCGCCGCGCTGTACGTGCCGGCCGGCAAGCGGCACCGCTTCGTCACCCGCAGGGCCGTGCCCGGCAGCTTCTGCTTCGGCCTCTTCGTCCACAGCCCCGAGCGGGGCGAGAAGGAGGAACGATGACCGCCCAGCCGTCCACACCCGCGATCCGGTCGTACAACAGCGACGTCCCCGCGTCGGCCGACCTGTTGCGCCTGCACCTCAACGAGACCCCGTACGGCGGGCCGACCGGGGCGGTCGCGGCTGCCCGGGCCGAGCTGGACGAGCGCTGCTCGGTGTACCCGGAGAGCGAGTGCACCGAGCTGCGGGCCAGGATCGCCCGGCACGTCGGGCTGGCGCCGGCCAACGTCGCGGTCGGCAACGGTACCGACGAGCTGGTGCTGCTCGCCGCACTGACCTTCCTCGGGCCGGACCGCAGCGCCGTGGTCACCGCCACCAGCTTCCCCGGCTACCGGACCTCCGCGGCGGTCGTCGGGGCCCCGGTCACCGAGGTGCCGCTGGAGGCCTACCACGTCCCGGCCGCGGCCGTCGCCGCGGCGATCGACGAGCGGACCGGAGCGGCCTTCATCTGCAACCCGCTCAACCCCACCGGGACGGTGCTCGACCCGGGTGGGGTCGAGCGGATCATCGCCGGGGCCGAGGCGGCCGGTGCCGTCGCCGTCTTCGACGAGGCCTACCTGGACTTCGCCGACCCGGAGCTGGGCCACGCGCTGGACGCGGTGCGCGCGGGCCGGCCGGTCGTGGTGCTGCGGACCTTCTCCAAGGCCTGGGGCCTGGCGTCGCTGCGGGTCGGTTACGCGGTCGGCCGGGAGGACCTGATCGCCCGGCTCTGGCAGACCCGGCAGGCCCTGCCCTTCAACGTCAACCGGCTCGCCCAGCGGGCGGCGATCGCGGCGCTGGACGACCAGGACTTCCTCGCCTCGGTGCGCCGCCGCACTCAGGAGGCCCGGTGTCGGCTCTACGGCGGGCTGGCGGCGCTCGGGATCCGTCACGTCCCCTCGGTCACCAACTTCGTCCTGGTCGAGGTCGGCGACGACTCCGGCACGGTGGCCGCGAGGCTGGCGGACGAGCACGGGATCCTTGTCCGCGACCTGGCCGTCTTCGGGCTGCCCGGGCGACTGCGGGTGACCGTCGGCACACCCGAGCAGGTGGACCGATTCTGCGCCGCGCTGGCGGCCGTCCTGGACGTGCCGAGCGGGCGGGCGCACGCGGCGGGCCTGGACCCGCACTGGGAGAAGACGGCGCCGACCTTCGCCCCGATGGAGTTCCCGAGCCTCTTCAACGGCTACATCGGCGCCCAGACCGCCTTCGCCCTGGCCGAGCTGGGGGTGTGGGTGGCGCTCGTCGAAGGGCCTCGCCCGGTCGCCGAGCTGGCTGCGGTCGCCGACTCCACCGTCCCGCGCATCCGCGCTCTGCTCAACACCATGGCGCTGCTCGGCTACGTCGAACTGCGCGGCGAGGTGGTCTTCCTGACCACCGCGGGGCACGAACTGATCCGCCACCGCGGGTTCCTGATGTGGGGCGTCGGTGGCTACGGGTCGATGATGTCCTCGCTGGCTGACCTGGCCACCGGCCGGGCGGTGTACGGGCGGGACGTCCGCCGTGACGAGGGGCGGATCGCCAAGGGCGCCGGCGAGGTCGGTTCCGAGCTGATGCTGCCGGTCGAGCAGCGGATCCTGGAGGGGCTCGACTACGGTGACGTCGCCGACCTGGGCTGCGGGGACGGCACCCGGCTCATCCGGCTGGCCGGCAACCGGCCCGAGCCGCGGCGAGGGGTCGGCATCGACATCAGCGAGGCGGCCTGCGCGATCGCCGGTAAGCGCGTCGCTGAGGCCGGTCTGGCCCGCACTCTGGAGATCGTCTGCGGGGACGTGCTGTTCGGCGAGGAGCGGCCGGTCTTCCCCGGGATCGACCTGGTCGGCAGCTTCCTCCTGCTGCACGACCTGTTCGCCGCCTCCGACGAGCCGGCCGGGATGGTGCGCGCGCTGCGCAGGGCCTTCCCCGACGCCCGCTACTTCCTGCTCGCCGACACCAACGCGCAGTCCTGGGAGCGGCACGAGGGCCCGCTGCCGGCCTTCTCGCTGGAGTTCGAGCTGATGCACGCGTTCATGGACACGCCGCTGCTGAGCCGCGACGCGTACGAGGCGGCCTTCGCGGCGGGAGGCCTGCGGGTCCGGCGGCGCGAGCAGTTCGGTGCCCCGTCGACCTGGATCTGGCTGCTGGAGGTCGACCCGGTCGCGTGAGCGGTCGTACAGACGGAGGCGGGGCGGGCCCCATGGGGGCCGGGCCCCCCCCCCCGGGCGGAAAGAAAAAAAAAAAACCCCCCCCCCAAAAACGAAAAGGGGTT